>NZ_CFQRNQ010000009.1:0-144301 GCF_986071375.1 Paraprevotella sp.
ACCCGTATCGTCCGGCAAGGAAGCTGCCGAGGGCGGATTCGAGGTTGGCGGCTTTCGGGAGCTTTCCGGCCTGCGGTGCGGCTGTGCGTGGCGTGCCCGCAGCCTTTTCCGCCTTTCGTTTTTCGTTCCACCGCCTTACGGCATGATGTGCAATTCTTTTGAAGTCCATAGTGGTTATGTTTAGGGTTCATTTGCAAATATACGAAATGAAAAAGCCTTTGTCAAGCCCTTCACCGTAACCCCGTTGATTACCAGATGATTTACATTTGTAAATTGGAGTCAGTATACTGTTCCCTCATTTTTCGGTGAAATCCCGGTGAAGGATGTAAAGCCAGAAAGTTCACCTTAAAGCATTGGTACAGAGGCAGTCTGAAGGATGCGAACCTTTCCGGGTGAAAAATTGTTTGTGGGAGGAGGTGAGGGGAGAACACCCTCCGGAAAACATTCACGCCTCCTTTTTGCCCGATGTTCGCCACGACAAGGCTTGTAAAAATGGATGTCGGCACGTCCGGAAACCGTTCTCAGCGGATTGAAAAATCGTTTGCAGCAGGACGGAAGATCGTTTGGTGCAGATTGTATGGCCGTTTTTACATGGTATAGGGAATATGTTTATAATGTGAGTTTTCATTGATTAATAGTTTTGTTATATCGTAATTCGTGATTACCACCAAATTTGTTTCCCATTTTTATATGTAAATATCCGCTCGTCTTTTCCTTTCGTTAAATTTTTTAGATAATATAAACCAGAAGTCGGAACATCCTTATATACTAATTGGATATTTTGGGCTTTTTGTTTACCTAATGAGCACCATTTTCCATTATTCCAATAGAATAATTCGTATGTATCACCTATGTCAATCGTATTTCCGTCACCTCGTCCAGTGAATAAAATGCGTTCTATGCCGATAGGTTTGCCAAAATCCATGCCCACCCATGCTCCAGATGATAGAGGGGCATCAAAGAAAGTTAATAGGTCATTGTCAAATACTTTTTCTTTAGTGCCATCGGGGTTACCTTCCCAGTGTCCATCTGTACCAATGATCTTCCCTTGTATTTGTTTGTGAGTATTACGCTCATAGAAGCGAATATCAGCTATGTTACAATAAGTTCCTTCTTTGGGTTGATAATAACGCCAATACTGGAATTTTTGTAGGGTATCTGGCAAAATTATTTCATGTCCTATTGCAGAACAATCAGTAATTCTATATAGTAATTTGGCATTTTTGAAATTAATATCATTTGAAGCTTGGAACTCTCCACTATCTGCGCGCATAATAATTTCTTGTACATGTTGAAGTATAGGATATTTGCGTTTTAAAATAAAAGTTTCTCTTTTTGTTGTATTGGCAATAATTTTTTCTATTTTCCCGCTATATGTAAATAGGAATGGAGGGCATAATGCGTTCGCTTTTCCGTCCTTATCATAAGAAATAGGGAGGTATACTGTATTCATACCTACCTTGTGAAAGATGAGCTCGCCTTTTTCTATTCGAGAAACGTCAACAGGAACCCATTCTTTGTTATTGAAAACTGCAAGATATGCATAACGTCCATTCAAGTTTTTATCGACTTTTAAGTTTATATCTCTACAGTCCATATATTCTTCCGTTACATCTTTGATGAATGGATAACGGAATAGGTCAGGTACATACTCTCCTGATTTTATTAACCGATGTAATTCTGGATTTATAGCATAAGTTAATCGAAAAACTTTGGGCATGCGTTCATCTAATTTATGTGGTTGGCCGGGGTTAGACGTTACACCTCCAAATGGAATATTTTTTCCATCATTGGAGAGTAGGACGTTCCATGTATGTCCAAGATTACGGAAAGCCCATTGTGGTGTGAAATCAATTCCGATGGGAATGCCTTGACTCCGAAAAATAGAAGATGCGATAAATGAAAAATCACGGCAAGTCCCGAATGGAAGGTGTAAACGTGTAGCAAGACGGTAAACAGTACGAATAGAGTCTGTAAAGTTAATAACTTCTGGATGCATATAATACCATAGGTTACTATTCAAGGTGATGCCTGCGCGTAAAGCTGAATTTTTATATTGATCACAATATGCTAATTCATTCATGTGGTCGGGATGAAAGTTGCGTAAATAAGTACGCCAATTATCAAATGGTTGTAATTCTTCGGTTTTATAGGGTAATATGTATTCACAAAATTGATCAAAACTTAGATGCTGTGCCCAAGGCCATTTCTTCCATTGCACGAATGCACTATCTATATTTTGGATTAAAAAATGAGCTGAGATAATTTCAATGTCTTGTACTGTTCTTGTATCCAACTGTTGGAAGTGCTTATTCAGGCTCACTAATGAATCTTGTATTGTTTCCATGTCGTAGTCTTCCATTGATTTTAGTAAAGAGTCTACAGCATCATAATATTGGGATACTTCGGTTGTGTCTGCATATGAATAATGACCAGGCATATTACGAATAAGAAATTTGGCTGCTTCGAGCTTTAAGGAATCGTTTTGGTAATGTCTTATGACCTTTAATAATTCCTTGCGGTTTTCCTTGGCCGATATTAAGGCTTCTTCTAAAAGTATGTCACGGCGGTCATTACAACCTATGATGATTCCCGAAAGAATAAAAATGAAAAACATCTTCTTCATGTTCGTTCCAAAATATTTTGAGTACAAATATACAGAAATATATTAAAAGTATATTATTATAAATGTGGAAATCTCTTTTTAGATAAAAAAGCTATGCGATATTTTGAACCTTGATTACTACAAAGAGTGGATTTGTTATCATGTATAACATGAAAAAATAATCTTAGATGCTTTGGCTAAAAATCACTATGTGTTGTTTTGCTTTTTTTATATGTTTTCGTATATTTGTGGTTGAATTTAAATTTCCTTAAAAATGAAGGACTTGAGATTATCTGATTATACCATTCCTGTAGAACTTGAATCTAATGAAGGTAAGTTTGTGTTGATTCATGGTTATACAGGGGCATTGGATGTTATTGGTCGTGATGTTTTAGATCAAATAAGAAAAAATCCTCTTGAGGGTTCATTGTCCTCAAATGCGATAGGTAGATTATTAAAAAGGGGTTATTTGACAACGAAAGACAAAGAAGAGGAACAAATGTATGTGGAAAGGTTTTGCAAAATTCTTTCTAAGAAAAATAAGCTCTTGCAGAAGAAAAATTTTACATTAGTCATTACCTATAATTGTAATTTTAATTGTCCCTATTGTTTTGAAAAAGAATTGATGGAGGGTAAATATAAAAATGTAGGAAAAACTATATCAAAAAAATTAGTCGATGATTTTTTTGATACCTTACCGATAATAGAACCTAATAAATATCTACGTAATAATGTGATTTCGCTTTTCGGGGGCGAGCCTTTACTCGAAGAAAATATAGATTTGGTAAAGTATATAGTTTACCAAGGAAAGGAAAGAGGCTATGTCTTTACAGCAACAACCAATGGATATGATTTGCCTGTTTATGAAAATCTGTTAGGGAATAAATTAATACAAGGAGTGCAGATTACGATAGATGGATGTCAAAGTGTGCACGATAGTCGGAGGAGGCATTCTATTTATGGTGAGACTTTCAATAAAATAACCCAAAATATCAAATATTTTTTATTAAAAGGTGTGTTTGTAAGGGTTAGAATTAATATTGATGAGGATAATATAGATGAGTTAGACAAGTTAGATTCTTATTTTAAAGAAAATAAATTGTATGACTTTGAAAGGTTTTCTGTATATGCTGCTTATATTTCAGGAGATTTAAATTTTAATCCAAGAAGCTATCAAGTAAGTGAAAGAAACTGTATAACGCAAAGATATTTTTTGGAAAAGTTAGAAAAATACAACACGGGTATAACTTTCGAACAACAGTTGTATTCTAATTTCTATAATGCAATTAAAAATAGTAAGGTCCTTAATTTATCTCCATCTCATTGTAATGCCCGTTTCGGTTCGTATATATTTGATCCTTTTGGTAATATTTACTCTTGCTTGGAGGCAATAGGGACTACGGATGACGTGATTGGGACGTATTATAATGAATTAAGATGGAATAAGGAAAATAAAGATAAATGGTTTAATCAAGAGGTTGGGCTTGATGAAGAATGTAAAAAATGTAAATATATACTTCTTTGTGGTAGAGGGTGTTACGCAAAAAATAAGAAAGTAGATAAGAGAGGAAGAAAATGTGATGATTTTCCACTTAGATTGAGAAGCGTTGCAAGAAAAGTATATTCTGATCTAAAGGAATTCTAAATAAAAGTTGGATTTAAAAATTAGAAAGGTATGAAAGTAAATGATGAAATGCAATCGTTAAATGAGGGCTTGTGGACGGATTTTTCTATTGAAGAATTAGAAAGTCGTTTAGAGACGGATCCCATGCTTATGGGAAATCCATTGGATGCTTCCGTAGAATTTACTGAGGGGGGAGAGTGTTTCACGTGTACGATGTGTTTTACATGTGGTGAATTCTTGCAGTAATTAAGGAAAATGGTCTCGATTAAAATATTATCGAGGCCATTTTTTTTGCTAGTAAATGGAAAATGGAGTTGATAAGTATTCAGTGAAATCAAATCTATGATAAACTATAAGTTATTTTATTTATGCTTCGTGCTTTTATTTTTTAGTGTGGGGGCTTTTTCACAATGTAAGATAACAGGGTGTGCTAAACTGGAAAACAGCCTTGAGGGAGCTTGTATTTCTGTGAAATTATTAAATAATGATTCTGTATTCATAGCATCTGTGTCAACGGATACACTTGGTTACTTTTCTTTTAATGACGTTCCTGCTAAGCACTATATTGTAGCATATAGTCATATCGGTTACAAAACTTGTTATAGGACTTTTGAAATAATTGAGCCATATACACAGTTTCCGACAATTTACTTGCAAGAAGATAACTTGTTTTTAAACGAAGTAAAAGTACAGGCTTCTTCATTTATCCGTAAAAAAGACTATTTATTGGTTATACCAAGCAAACAACAAATAAAGCATTCATATACAGGGTATGATTTACTTTATAATTTGATGATACCTGGAGTTGATGTTGATCGCTCGACTGGGAACGTTTCTGCCTTAAATGGTAGTACAACTTTGTATATAGATGGAAGGAAAGCTGATGCTCGTGAGATAAAGCATTTACGTCCCCGTGATATAGAAAAAATAGAATATTATGATAGCCCATCAGGAAGGTTTAGCGGTGATAATACTTCTATCAATTATGTAACTAAAACATCTGAATTTGGTGGATATCTGGCATTGGATGCTAAACAAACGGTTGGTTATATGAGTGGTGAATATAATGTGGCAACCAAATTGGTTTCTAATAATACCAGTTTTACCTTATTTGCAGGCTATGGTATGGAAGATTATGCCGGAAGTAAAGCCCAAAACGATGAAATCTTTAAATTTTCCGCGTATGAAATAAAACGTAATAATAATGGTATTCATTCGGAAGTAAAAAATCATACACAGTATGAACAGTTGAATATTATGAATAGGAATAAGCGGCGTACGTTGCTAGCCAAGCTCTCTTTCGTTCATAATAATCAACCAAAGCAATACAATATAAATGTTTTAGAATATGATGGGGGACTTAAAACAGAATCGCGTAAGCAAAGTAAACAAAAAAATATGATGCCTTCATTGTGTTTATATGGAAATTTTAATGTTGATTCTACTCAATATGTTGAAGCTTCGTTTGATGCGAGTTATGCAGATAATCATTATCAATACGATTATATGGAAAATAGTACATCATTAGTGAAGGTTGCAAACGAAAATATGTATGGATTAAATATGGAACTTAAGTATGGTATTAATCTAAAAAAACAGAACTCATTAAATATTAAATTCTATCATCATCATAACATAAGCTTATCAACATATAGTAGTGAAACAGATTTATGGCAACATTTGTGGACTGGTGAGACATTATTATTCTCCGAATATAGTCAACGCATAAAAGGGAAAACATTTTTTCGTATTGCTCCAGGAGTTTCGATGCTACAATATAAGTTGCACGGTGAAAAACGTATTTGTAAGATTTCACCTCGATTGCATTTTACTTTAGGATATCAGCCGTCGCACAGAGACATCCTGCAATTTAGGATAAATGTGGGTAATTCATTTCCTAATATAAATATGTTAAGTAGCACCAGTCAAGAAGTTGATTTTTTACAAATGAGGAAGGGAAATCCAAATTTAAAAACTACCACAGCTTACCATTTTATGGGGATATATGCTATTAATTGGAAAAAAGTGAACTTACAAGTAGTAGGAATGTATCAATTATTTAAAAATATGTATACTTATGACTATTTTGTAGAGCATGACAAGTTGATTCAGAGTTTTCGTTCCGATATTGATTGGCAACAAGTAACAGGGATGCTTTCATTCACATGGAAGCCAATAGAGAGGCTTCATTTAAAATTGGATGGAAATAATTCTTTATCCCAATTTAGCAGAGGTGTGAATAAACGGTTGAATAGTTGGAATGGTGGTATGCAAATTAATTATTATTGTGGGGATTTCTTGATTAGCTTATTTGGTAAAACTGAAAATTCTGTGTTAGGTTATGATTTGGCTAAAGTGCATATTCCTGCTTGTTATGGGATGTTTGTAAATTGGAGTAAGAAGAACTGGCTTGTTGAAGGTTCTATTAGTAATCCTTTCTATTTTAATAGACGTTATGTAGCTTCATTTCAAGATGTAGCATTTGGTTATCATAACTCTATGACACCTAAAAAGGAACAAATGTCTGGTTATATTAAGGTGGCTTATACTTTTGACTTCCTGAATAAAACATCGCATGATGCAAAGGATGTAAAAACAAAAATAAATAGCGCGATATTAAAAGTGGATTAATATATGAAATATAGTAGTATAACGATTAGTAAATTAGAAACGTCGGCTAAGGAGGAAACTTTTTTGTTATGTTGTAACAGAAAATATTACAGGGCTAATAAGTTAACTGTAGAGCTTCTTCATTCCCTTCAAAAATATGAAAATGAAAAGGAGGGAATATCTGCTTTTGTAGAACAAACAAAAGGACTGTATACATATAGATATATAGAAGAAGTTGTAAAACGTGTTATTAATCCTTTATTGGAGGGTGCTAATGTAAAAGCTAATAAATCATTTTTGTATGAAAGGAAATTTTTGTCTGCTGATTCTATAGATAAATTTTCCTGTCTATTCAGTTTTTTGTTTGAGAAAAAATATATCTATCTAATTTTAGCTTCAGTTTTAATTGCTGACGTTTGCTTTTTTTTTCAAGCAAATAATTTAATGTACTTTGATAATACTATAAATTTATATCACTTTATAGGAATTTTTTTATTTGTTTTTTCTTCTTCTTTTTTTCATGAATTGGGACATGCTTCCGCTTGCAAGTATTTTGGGCTAAGGCATGGGGATATAGGCTTCGGTTTATATTTGAATATTCCAGTATTATACACGGATGTGACAGAGATATGGAAACTAAAACGCAAACAGCGCATAGTTGTAAATCTTGCAGGAATCTATTTCCAGTCGTTTTTCCTGTTAGGATTGATAATTGGCTTTTTTATTAGTTCTAATGATATACTGCGTTATTTGATTTTGATCATGAATTTTGGATTCTTGATGACTCTTAATCCCTTTTTTAAGTTTGATGGTTATTGGATAATGTCAGATTTATTAGGTATACCCAATTTGCGTGATCGTTCAAAGGAATTGCTTATTTATATTTATAATTGTATACGAAAGAAAAGCAAGACAAAATCACCTTATTTATTGGAAATGAGAAAAAAAGAAAAATGGGGGTTTTTCATTTATTCTTTATTGGTCAATTTGTTCATGGGATTCTATCTTTTCTATGTAATTCCAAGATTTTTATTTCGTTTTATACAAGGTTTTCCAACTCAAATAGAAAAATTAAATATTTATTTGTCAAGTGGCTTGACACCTCCTTTTGCGTTAGTTCGTAATTTAGGCGTACAGTTGATATTTTTAATATTAATTATATATTTCTTGTCAAGGTCTGTATTATTAATAAAAAGAAATGTTAGGCACTAAAAAGAATCTTTTATTTCCAACATATAATATTATCGCCTTGTTTATGGGGCTTATAATTGCTGCTAAATTATTCAGGGTTGATGATAATTATTATCTTGGTGAGCTATTGTCGATAATAGCATTGCTTGCAATAGGTCCATTGTCTATTAAGAGGTGGTCAAGTCTTGATATTTGTTTAGGAGTCATTTCTGTGTATGATATTGTTTCTTGTTGTTATAGTAATTGTACGAATCCCTCTATACAGATCGCGTTTTCCTCTGTTTCATTTTTTATATTCTATCTCATTGCAAGGAAACTATTCACAGATGCAAAAGCTGAAAAAATACTTTTGATGACTAGTTCTGTTTTTGTCATAATAGGTGTGTGTTTGGGGATAAGTTTATTTTTTTTGTTTCAAAAATCAATAAAGGATGCAGGATTTGAAGGGCTTTATCATTTTAGATTTCTTTACCGGCCATTAAATTACTACGTCAATCAGTGGGGGACAATATTGATTATTCTATTAGGGTGGATTTGTCTAATAAGGAAATATACATCTGTATTGTTCTTTTTATTGTTTTTATCTATTTTTCTTTGTTTTTCAAGAGGTGCTTATTTGGCCTTGGGAGGTTTTCTAATTTTATGGTTGTTTTTTATTCCTTCTTGGCAAGAAAAAAGAAGAATGTTGATAATAGCTGTAGTGTCATTGATCTTTGTATTTTTGTTTTATCCGAAAGATTGTTTGATGACCTTAAAAATGAATTCAACTACTTCTCAGCAAAAAAGTTCAATGGTGCGAATTCGTTCAACTCAGGTTGCATTGGATACATTTTGTGTTGGAAGTAATCAATTATTGGGTTATGGAAATGGAAGTTATACTTTTGTATTAGATAAAGCTATAAATCAAGATAGTAGGCAGATATATACGAGTTTTGCTCCGAACTTACTAATAAAGTTATTGATTGAAAAAGGCATTATAGGATTCTTTTTGTATATGTGTTTCTTTTTCATTATAGCCCAATATTTATGGAAGAATCGTGATATACGAGATACGCGAGCTGTTTTTTGTGTATTTTGTGCTTTGTTTATTAAAGAAATGACGCAGGCTGATTTTTTTAATATTCAATTTGTTTGGCTTGTGTTTTATTTACAACTTGCATACCTGCAAAGAAATGACGTTTCTCGGGTTGTAGTGATGGATAAAGAAAAGTTTGTATTGCCTTCTTTGGCGATAATTATGTATATATGTTGGTGTATGCATTCTTTTCTACTTAAAAGAAATATGGGTTTATGTTCAAAAGCATTTATCGCTATAGAGAAAGCTAATGTAGGGGAGGCTGTTAGATATATAGAACAAACGAGTCAACAACTTCCTTATTTAATCTTACGTGGATGGATTTACATGCAATGCTATAAAGTAGATAAAAATGAAGAATATGTTAAAAAGGCTCAGGCTGCATGGTGGAAGGCTCATCAATGCCAACCTGAGGATATACATATAGAATATTTGTTAAACGCTTATGGAGATGGATGTCGAAAAAATATATATGGATTAAAAGAATTGTCAAAAAAATATCCTTATAATTCCCTCTATTCTTTTGCTTTGGGAGAAATTTTATACGAAGAAAATAGAAAGGATGAGGCAATGAATTTCCTTATTAAGGCGATTTTGTATACTCCTACTATTTTAAGGATGGAATTTATTGAAAACATAAAAGAGCATGATTTGATTTATTTCCAATCGTTGCGAAAGAAATTATCCGCATTGAGGCCTATGGATATAGATGCCAATGAATTGGCGCGTATTGGTTATATAGCTTATTGGTGCGGGAATACAAAAGATGCCCGTTTTTATTTGAGAAAAGCCATAGAGGAATTTCCTAGCCTCTCCACGCCACAACGCTTGTTAGGAAATAAAAAAAGATATCAATTATTAAAATATGGTTTTTTTCAGAAAAGTTCTACCTCGGTTTATCCTATAGAAGAACGGTTGGACAATGATTTATTGTTTATAAGGTTATATGGAAAGAAGTTTCAAAATTGGTATGGTATTCCTTTTGACAAATAGCTATTACGTGAACTTTTGATAAGAATGTAACACAAAGAACGTGAATTTTTATAGCGTTTATAATATGAAAAGCAGGAAACTATCTTTTCCGTTTTTTTATATGTTGACGTGAGTTTGACGAATTGTAAATGCTTGTTAAATTGGTGATTAGCGAAATTTGTTGTATCTTTATAGTACTGATTTATAAAGACTAATAAACAATAGACGCTATGATTACCGAGAGCAAAGTTACTGAATTATTTTATATGGCAGATGATTTCTGCAAATTTTTTGATGCTATGATGACAAAATACACCCTTAAATCTGCTTCAAAGCGCAAATATCACCGTGATTCTACCATGTCAAAGTCAGAAATCATGCTTATAATGATACTTTTTCATGACTCGGGTTACCGATGTCTGAAGCATTTCTATCAGGAAAAGGTCTGTAAGCATATGCGTCATCTCTTCCCCAAGGTCGTTTCTTATAACCGTTTTGTTGAATTGGAAAAAGAAGTGGCCATTCCGTTAGCCCTGTTCATCAGGAAGGTGCTTTTGGGTAAATGTACAGACATCAGTTTTGTCGACAGCACTCCTTTACGGGTATGTAAGAACCAGAGAATCCATATTCATAAGATGTTCAAAGGAATAGCATAAAGAGGTAAATGCTCCATGGGGTGGTTCTTCGGATTCAAGCTGCATCTCATATGCAACGAACGTGGAGAACTTTTGAGTTTCATGATTACCCTGGGTGGCGTGGATGACCGTAAACCTCTTGAATACAAAGCCTTTGTGGAATTCATCTACGGGAAGCTTGTCGGCGATAAGGGATACATCGGTAAGAATCTCTTTGAGAGGTTGTTCGTCGACGGAATACAACTTATAACCAAGTTGAAAAGCAATATGAAAGGAGCATTGATGTCTGTCTCGGACAGACTACTTCTCAGAAAACGGGCCATTGTCGAATCTGTTAATGATGAGCTCAAAAATATAGCACAGGTGGAGCACTCAAAGCATAGAACCTTTGATAATTTTATTGTCAACCTTTTGAGTGCAATCGCTGCATATCGCTGTTTTCCAAAGAAGCCGTGTATCAATGTTACGAGAACTATTGACACACAACTTGCCTTATTCTGAATTCAGCGAACTCACGTTATATCAGATTTTATGCCTTTATTATTCAGACGCGATACCAAATAGTGGCAGAACATTGCGAGGTATTCTCATTTATTGGCCTCTTTCACCTTTCGGAAGAGGTCCGAGGCGAAGATGAAGCTGTTCAGGCGTTCGTTGGTCGAGTTCATGATTTCGTCTTTGTTGCCCTGCCATTCTTTTCTCCCTTCATATATATATAGTATGTTTTCTCCGATGCCCATTACGGAATTCATGTCGTGCGTGTTGATGATAGTGGTCATGTTGAATTCCACGGTGATGTCGTGAATCAGCTCGTCTATCACCAGAGAGGTTTTGGGGTCGAGACCCGAGTTCGGTTCGTCGCAGAACAGATATTTGGGGTTGAGGGCGATGGCTCTTGCAATGGCCACACGCTTTTGCATACCGCCGCTGATTTCGTCCGGGAACTTCTTTTGCGCTTCGAGCAGGTTCACCCGGTCCAGGCAGAACTGGGCGCGTTTCACCCGTTCGGTATATGAGTCCTTGGAAAACATATCTAGCGGGAACATGACGTTTTCCAACACGGTCATGGAGTCGAAGAGGGCTGCGCTCTGGAATATCATTCCCATTTCGCGGCGGAGCATCTTCCATTCTTGTTTGTTCATCGTCACCAAGTCGCGTCCGTCATAAAGCACCTCACCGTTGGTGGGACGGAACAATCCCACGATACACTTCATCAGTACCGTCTTTCCGGAACCGCTCTGACCGATAATCAGGTTTGTCTTCCCGTTTTCAAACACACTGTTGATGTCTTTCAGTACTTCTTTGTCCTCGAAAGACTTATATAACGATTTAACTTCGATCATCAGGATAACAATTGAGTGAGTAACACATCGGAAAACAGGATAAGCACGCTGCTGCTCACCACGGAGTCCGTGCTGGCTTTTCCCACTTCCACGGAACCGCCTTCTACCGTATAGCCGTAAAAGGCCGATACGCTGGTGATGACGAAAGCGAAGAAGATGGACTTGATGAATCCCATCCATACGTACCATTCGTTGAAGTCATGTTGCAATCCCAACGTCAGGTCGTCCATCGTGATGACCTGGCCTATGATGGACGTGGCATAAGCTCCTACGAATCCGGAGAAAATACTGAAACAGACCAGGAAGGGCATCATGGTCATCATACCCAACACCTTGGGCAGGATGAGGTAATTGGCAGAGTTGACCCCCATGATTTCAAGGGCGTCGATTTGCTGTGTGACGCGCATGGTGCCGATTTCGGAAGCAATGTTGGAACCTACCTTTCCGGCCAATATCAGGCACATGATGGAAGAAGAAAACTCCAATAGCATGATTTCGCGGGTCGTATATCCCGTGACGAACTTAGGCATCCACGGGCTTTGGATGTTCAGCTTGATCTGGATGCAGATTACTGCGCCGATGAAGAAGGATATCAGGAGGACGATTCCGATGGAGTCTACGCCCAACTGGCTCATTTCCTTAATGTATTGTTTGAAAAACATCCGCATCCTTTCGGGGCGTGAGAAAGTGCGCCCCATCAGCATCAGGTAACGGCCGAATGTAGCCAAACTTTTGTTGAATAGCATGTCCAATTCTTTTTAAATCACACAAAATTAATGAAAATCCGCTAAAAAGAGGCGGCGGGCGGAAATACTTTTGTGCAAGGGGCTGCTTTTTAATACAATTTTCGTATTTTTGTACGCAAATTTGTAGTTTATGGCAGAAACTCTTTCTCAAGACAGTCAGAATGCAGGGTTGGTGCTCCGTACGGAGGGCTTGGTGAAGACGTACGGCAAGCGTACGGTGGTGAATCATGTGTCGTTCGATGTCAAGCAGGGAGAGATTGTGGGGCTTCTCGGGCCGAACGGGGCCGGAAAGACGACTTCTTTTTATATGACTACGGGATTGGTGGTGCCTAACGAGGGGCGTATCTTCATCGGAGATTTGGAAATCACGAAGTTCCCGGTCTACAAGCGTGCCCGCAATGGTATCGGTTATCTGGCGCAGGAGGCATCTGTATTCCGTAAGATGACGGTGGAAGACAACATCGCTTCCGTGTTGGAGATGACGGGCAAGCCGAAAGAATACCAGAAGGAAAAGTTGGAAAGCCTGATTTCGGAATTCAGCCTGCAGAAGGTGCGCAAGAATTTGGGCGACCGGCTTTCGGGGGGCGAACGGAGACGGACGGAAATCGCGCGTTGTCTGGCCATCGACCCTAAATTTATTATGTTGGATGAACCTTTTGCCGGCGTAGACCCTATTGCCGTGGAGGATATACAGTATATCGTGTGGAAACTGAAAAAGCGCAATATCGGCGTGTTGATTACCGACCACAACGTGGAGGAGACGCTCTGTATTACCGACCGTGCTTATTTGCTCTTCGAGGGACAGATCCTTTTTCAGGGTTCTCCTCAGGAATTGTCAGAGAATGAGGTCGTTCGTGCCAAATACTTGACGAACAGTTTCGTGCTGCGCCTGAAAGACTTCCAGAAGATAGATGAAGAAAAAAGTGCGCAAGGGCTTTGATTTATTAAAAGATAAAGGCTATCTTTGCACGCTTGTTGTGCAATACAAATTAATATAATAGTAATCATATATAAATAATTAGATTTCAAAATGAATATTTCATTAGAAAACATTGACAAGGTGAGCGCGGTGCTTACCATTAAGATGGAAAAGGCCGACTATGCCGACAGGGTAGAGAAGGCTTTGAAGGATTTCCGCAGAAAAGCAAGCATGCCGGGTTTCCGTCCGGGACAAGTGCCCATGGGACTGTTGAAAAAACGTTTCGGCAAGGATATTACGGCGGAGGAAGTAAACAAGTTGCTAGGTGAGAAACTGTATGCTTACATCAAGGAAAACAATCTGAATATTTTGGGCGAGCCGCTTCCGAGCGAAGACCGTCAGCAGGATATTGACTTCGATACGATGGAAGAGTTTTCGTTTGCTTTCGATTTGGCTTTGGCTCCCGAGTTCAAGGCTGAACTGAGCGGTGAAGACACGGTGGATTATTATGACATCCAGGTGGATGACAAAATGATCGACGGCCAAGTGAAGATGTACACCCAACGTGCAGGTAGTTATGACCATGTGGACAGCTACGAAGCTAAGGACATGGTAAAGGGGCTGTTGGCCGAACTGGATGAGAATGGAAATACGAAAGAAGGTGGCGTACAGGTTGAAAATGCCGTCTTGTTGCCTGAATATATGAAGAACGACGAGCAGAAGGCCGTGTTCAACGGTTGCAAGGTGAACGACGTATTGGTCTTCAATCCGAACAAGGCATACGACGGCCATGACGTGGAAATCGCTTCGTTGTTGAAAATCAAGAAGGAAGATGTGTCGGCTATGACTTCGGATTTCAGTTTCCAAGTGCAGGAGATTACACGTTTCAAGGAAGCTGAATTGAATCAGGAGTTGTTTGACCAAGTCTTTGAAAAAGGTACGGTAACGAGCGAAGAAGCGTTCCGTAATAAAATCAAGGAGATTTTGGCAGAACAGTTTATGGCAGACAGTGACTATAAGTTCATTTTGGATGTACGTACTTACCTGACGAACAAGGTGGGCAAGTTGGAATATCCCGATGCTTTCCTGAAACGTTTCATGCGTGTAAGCAATGCGGACAAGGGCGAGAAGTTCGTGGAAGAAAATTACGACAAGAGCATCGAAGAGCTGACTTGGCACCTGATTAAGGAGCAGTTGGTGAAGGCTTATGGTATCAAGGTCGAGAAAGAAGACTTGATTGCTACGGCCAAGAATATCACGAAGATTCAGTTTGCCCAGTACGGTATGATTAACGTGCCGGAAGAGATGTTGGACAACTACGCCAATGAAATGCTGAAAAAGCAAGACCAGGTAGAGTCTTTGGTAAACCGCAGCGTGGAGAACAAGTTGTCGGCCGCATTGAAGAATGTCGTGAAGTTGAACCACAAAGAAATCAGCGTAGAGGATTTCAACAAGTTGTTCGCTTGATTCGAGCGGGGCAGGTTTAATTTTGTGAAATAAGTATAAGGAAGGAAACCCCCGGACATATTTTTCGTACATTTGCTCGAAAATGGCGGAAGATTGTTCAGGTGTTTCCTTTTTCCGCATAAATAGTTTGACTATGGAAGATTTTAGAAAGTATGCAGTGAAGCATTTGGGCTTGAACAGCCAGGTGCTGAACGACGTAGTGAGCGCGCAAAACCAATATCTCAATCCCTACATTCTGGAAGAGCGTCAGTTGAACGTGACACAGATGGATGTGTTTTCCCGCTTGATGATGGACCGTATCATATTCTTGGGAACCCAGATAGATGATTACACGGCCAATACATTGCAGGCCCAGTTGCTTTATTTGGATTCGGTGGACCCGGGAAAGGATATTTCCATCTATATCAATTCGCCCGGCGGTTCGGTGTATGCCGGATTGGGTATTTATGATACGATGCAGTTTATCAGCAGTCCCGTAGCTACGATTTGCACGGGCATGGCAGCGTCTATGGCAGCCGTCCTGTTGGTGGCCGGAGCCGAAGGCAAGCGGTCGGCCTTGACCCATAGCCGCGTGATGATCCATCAACCGATGGGTGGGGCACAGGGACAGGCCTCGGACATCGAGATAACGGCGCGTGAGATTCAGAAATTGAAGAAAGAGCTTTATACGATTATCGCAGAACATTCTCATACCGATTTCGACAAGGTGTGGGCTGATTCCGACCGTGACTATTGGATGACGGCGCAAGAGGCCAAAGAGTATGGTATGATAGATAGTGTTTTGGTCCGTAAGAAACCGGAAGCGGCTAACGATGTCCTTAATCCGTAAATGCAATGGCAATGAAGAAAGCATGTTCTTTTTGCGGCAGGGCGGAGCGCGATGTGCCTTTGCTCATTACCGGGGTGAATGGTTTTATATGCAGCGACTGTGCGCAACAGGCTTACCGGATTGTGAAAGATTCTTTGCCCGTGGAGCACAAGGAGAAGGATGATTTGGGGTTCGATTTGGCTGAGTTGCCCAAACCGCGCGATATTAAGGCTTATCTGGACCAGTATGTCATCGGGCAGGATGATGCCAAGCGTAATCTTGCCGTGGCGGTTTACAACCATTATAAAAGATTGGCACAGCAGACATCGGACGATGGAGTGGAAATCGAGAAATCGAATATAATCATGGTGGGAAGCACCGGAACGGGAAAAACCCTTCTGGCCCGTACCATAGCCAAATTATTGCATGTACCTTTCACGATAGTGGATGCTACTGTGTTTACCGAGGCCGGCTATGTAGGGGAGGACGTAGAGAGTATCCTATCCCGTCTGTTGCAGGTGGCCGATTATAATGTACAGGCCGCCCAACGGGGTATTGTCTTTATCGACGAAATCGACAAGATAGCCCGTAAGAGTGATAATCCTTCCATCACGCGTGACGTGAGCGGGGAAGGGGTACAACAGGGTCTGCTGAAACTTCTGGAGGGTTCGATGGTCAATGTGCCGCCCAAGGGGGGACGCAAGCATCCGGATCAGGATTACATCCATGTGGACACGCGTAACATCCTGTTCATCTGCGGAGGGGCATTTGACGGTATCGAGAAGAAGATAGCCCAACGGATGAATACGCATGTGGTCGGTTATAACTCGGTGCAGAATATGCAGCATATCGACAAGTCTAATCTGATGAAATATATCCTTCCGCAGGACTTGAAGTCTTTTGGGCTGATTCCGGAAATCATAGGCCGTTTGCCGGTGCTGACCTATTTGAATCCGCTCGACCGTACGGCATTGCGCAATATACTGACGGAACCGAAGAACTCCATCGTGAAGCAGCAGGTCAAGCTCTTTGAAATGGATGGCATTAAGCTGTCTTTTGACGAAGATACGTTGGAGTATATTGTGGACAAGGCTGTGGAATACAATCTCGGTGCCCGCGGATTGCGCTCCATCATGGAGAGTATCATGATGGATGCGATGTTTGAAATCCCCTCCAAGAAAGTAAAGACGTTCAAGGTGACATTGGATTATGCTAAAAAGCAATTGGAGAAGGCTAACCTTTCCGGTTTGAAAGCAAGTTAACAGGAGGGCGTTCGCGGAATTTTGAGTTAAGAAATGAAGAAATCCTGAAAATAGTTTCCCAATAATTTGCAAATATGAGGTGTTTGTTTATAACTTTGTTAGGGGCAACAATGTTAAACCTGAGTTTGATTTTATTGGAAAACTATTGATATGGATACAATGCTGAATTTGACAGAACCTCTTAAGCGGTATTTTGGCTTTGAAACCTTTAAGGGCGATCAGGAAGCCATCATACGCAATGTGTTGGCAGGCAAGGATACTTTTGTGCTGATGCCTACCGGCGGAGGGAAATCGTTGTGTTACCAGTTACCGTCTCTTTTGATGGAAGGTACGGCGATTGTCATATCGCCTTTGATTGCTTTGATGAAAAATCAGGTGGATGCAATCCGGGCGGTGTGCGGAGATGACGGCGTTGCCCATTATCTGAATTCGTCTCTGAACAAAGGGGCGATAGATATGGTGAAGAGTGATATTCTGCGCGGGAAGACCAAGTTGCTTTATGTTGCCCCGGAATCATTGACGAAAGACGAGAATGTGGATTTTCTCCGGAATGTGAAAATTTCGTTTTATGCGATAGACGAGGCGCATTGTATATCGGAATGGGGGCACGACTTCCGGCCGGAGTACAGGCGGATTCGCCCGATAATCAACGATATCGGTACGGCACCAGTAATCGCTTTGACGGCTACGGCAACCGATAAAGTGCGCGGCGACATCAAAAAGAACTTGGGGATGACGGATGCCAAGGAGTTTAAGAGCTCTTTTAATCGTCCGAACCTGTATTACGAAGTAAGGAACAAGACAAAGAATGTAGATAAGGATATTATCAGATTCATCAAACAGCGTCCGGGGAAGAGCGGTATTATTTACGCTTTAAGCCGTAAGAGGGTAGAAGAATTAGCCGAAATACTCCGGGCGAACGACATTAACGCGAGGGCTTATCATGCCGGAATGGATTCGGCTACCCGGTCGCAGACGCAGGATGATTTTATCATGGAGCGTATTGATGTCATTGTGGCTACCATTGCCTTTGGCATGGGGATAGACAAGCCGGATGTACGCTTTGTGATTCATTATGATATACCCAAGAGCCTTGAAGGGTATTATCAGGAGACCGGTAGGGCCGGACGTGACGGAGGAGAAGGCTTATGCGTAACTTATTATGCCTACAAGGACCTTCAGAAGTTGGAGAAGTTCATGGAAGGCAAGCCTGTGGCCGAACAGGATATCGGGCGTCAGCTCCTTTCGGAGACAGCTGCTTATGCGGAATCTTCCGTGTGTCGTCGTAAGTTCTTGTTGCATTACTTCGGTGAGGAATATCATGAGGAGAATTGTGGTAATTGTGATAACTGTTTACACCCGAAAAAGAAAGTGGAAGCAAAGAGTCAATTAAAGGAACTGCTTGAGGTTGTACAAGCAGTGAAAGAGAATTTTAAGGCAGATTATATTATAGATGTATTAGTTGGTAAGGAGACAGACGAGGTTATCGCTCATAAGCATGCCGATCTGGAGTGTTTCGGATGCGGTGACGAACATGAGGAAAAGTTTTGGAATGCCGTAATCCGGCAAGCATTGATAGCCGGTTATCTGGAGAAGGAGATTGAGAATTACGGCATCCTGAAGTTGACGGCAAAAGGTCGTAAGTTCATGAAGAAGCCGGAATCTTTCATGGTTTCGGAAGACAATGAGTTTGAAGATGATGCCGAGGAGGTTGTAAGCCGTTCCGGAGGAGGTACAGGCGTGACAGACCCGGCGTTGTTCAATGCGTTGTTGGACTTGCGTAAGAAAATGTCCAAGAAGTTGGATGTGCCGCCCTATGTCATTTTCCAGGATCCTTCGTTGGAGGCGATGGCTACGATGTATCCGGTCAGCATAGAGGAGTTGCAAAACATTCCGGGTGTCGGTGCCGGGAAGGCAAAACGTTACGGAAAAGAGTTTTGCGATTTGATACGCCAACATTGCGAAGAGTATGAGATTGAGCGCCCGGAAGACTTGAGGGTACGTACGGTAGCCAATAAGTCGAAGTTGAAAGTGAGTATCATTCAGAGTATCGACCGTAAGGTGGCGTTGGACGATATTGCGTCGGCTAAGGGGATTGATTTCAATGAACTGTTGGATGAGATAGAGGCGATTGTTTATTCCGGGACGAAACTGAACATCGACTATTTCTTGGATGAGGCAATGGACGAAGACCATTTGTTGGATATTTATGATTATTTCAAAGAGTCGGAGACGGACAGCTTATCTGTTGCCATGGACGAGTTGGGGGATGATTATACAGAAGAAGAAGTCCGTTTGGTGCGAATCAAATTTATTTCTGAGATGGCAAATTGATAACAGGCGAAACGATTTTTGAAAAAGATAAAGAAGTAAGGGCGTAAACAAAAGCTGTTTGCGCCCTTTTTTGTGGCATATTGTTTTTGCAGAATGATTTGGTAGTTCGGTAGAAGTTGCGTATCTTTGCCGTGCAGTATTATAATAAATGTATTCA
Source organism: Paraprevotella sp. (assembly GCF_986071375.1). Lineage (NCBI taxonomy): Bacteria > Pseudomonadati > Bacteroidota > Bacteroidia > Bacteroidales > Prevotellaceae > Paraprevotella > Paraprevotella sp. The sequence goes on from NZ_CFQRNQ010000009.1 coordinate 19,749, forward strand.
TGAACCAACAAGCCCTAATATATCACACGTTGTGGGACGTAAAGAGGATTTCTCCTTTTTGCGAGCGTTTCCTCGTGCATGTGCACTGGTTCAGTGGTTTTATTTGAAAGGGGTAAGTTCGGAATAAATTCCTCTGTGGTACTGTTCGTATGAAGGGCACGCAGGATGCTATTCTTTTTCCGAACATTTTTTCGTGAGATTTTTAGAAAGTACGGCTGGTTCTTTGAGAGAAGGGCGGGTCGGAATGTCTTACCCTTTTAATGTGTTTCGTGTATGTTTAAGATTATATCTATTATGTTTGTCGGATTGGGGACTGGTTATTTGTTGCGTGACTTGAAACTCATGCGAAAAACGGAGAAGACCATTCCGTTGACTGTTTTTGCTATGCTTTTTATTTTGGGGATGTCGGTTGGGTCGAACAGTTTAATCGTCAGTAATTTGGGACGGTTCAGCGGACAGGCGGCTTTGTTGGCTTGTTTCAGTGTGTTGGGAAGTATCATAGCAGCTTGGTTGGTATATTATCTTTTTTTTAGGAAAGGAGGAGAATGATGAAAGGAAGTATGATTGTTTGCTTGTTCTTTTTGTTAGGTTGTCTGATAGGTTTTGGTGCCCACATGCAATTCGATACGCACAATCTTTCGATGTACATATTATATGCTTTGATGTTTCAGGTGGGCATCAATATAGGCAGCAATGAGGACTTGAAGGGTATGTTGGTTCATTTTACTCCGAAAATGTTGATTGTCCCTTTGGGTACGATCATCGGAACGTTACTCTTTTCGGCTTTAGCCAGTTTGTTATTAAGCCAATGGAGTGTGTTTGACTGTATGGCGGTAGGGAGTGGTTTTGCTTACTATTCTTTGTCTTCCATTTTGATTACCCAGTTTAAAGAACCGTCGTTAGGCCTTCAGTTGGCGACTGAATTAGGGACAATTGCATTGTTGACCAATATCTTTCGTGAAATGATGGCATTGTTGGGAACTCCTCTCATCCGTAAATGTTTCGGGCAGTTTGCTCCGATTTCGGCAGCAGGGGTTAATTCGATGGATGTGCTGTTGCCTTCTATCCTGCGCTATTCCGGCAAGGATATGATGCCTATTGCTATTCTGCATGGCGTTTTAATTGATTTAAGCGTACCTGTATTCGTATCCTTCTTTTGTAGTCTGTGAAACATGAAGTAAACAAGTGCTAAGGCTGCCATGCTGTTTTTGAAATGGTATGGCTGCCTTTTATCACAAAAAAAATAAAAAAAGTCGCTATTTCATATAAAAATGCGTATATTTGCATGCAATAAATTTAAAGCCTATGTCATCTTTTATTGCAGATAAAATTGTAATGGACGGATTGACTTACGATGATGTATTGTTAATCCCCGCTTATTCAGAAGTTTTGCCACGTACGGTGGAGTTGACCACAAAGTTTTCTCGTCACATTGAATTGAAAGTTCCCTTTGTCACGGCTGCAATGGATACTGTAACCGAGGCTCCAATGGCTATTGCTATTGCCCGTGAAGGAGGTATCGGTGTGATTCATAAGAATATGTCCATAGAAGAGCAGGCTCGTCAGGTGGCTATTGTGAAACGTGCGGAAAATGGTATGATTTATGATCCGGTGACGATTAAACGCGGGCGTACGGTGGGAGATGCATTGAATATGATGAGCGAGTATCATATCGGAGGTATTCCCGTTGTAGACGATGAAAACAAACTGGTGGGTATCGTTACGAATCGTGATTTGCGTTTTGAGCAGAATCCCGACCGTAAGATAGATGAAGTGATGACTTCAGAGAATCTGGTTACGACGCATCAGCAGACAGACCTTTCGGCTGCGGCCAAAATCTTGCAGGAGAATAAAATTGAGAAATTGCCTGTGGTGGATAAGGATGGCCGGTTGGTTGGTTTGATTACTTATAAGGACATTACGAAAGCGAAAGACAAACCAATGGCTTGTAAGGATGAGAAGGGGCGTTTGCGCGTGGCGGCAGGAGTCGGAGTAACTACTGATACGTTGGACCGCATGCGCGCCTTGGTGGAAGCCGGAGCTGATGCTATTGTGATTGATACGGCACACGGTCATTCCAAATATGTGGTTGAGAAATTGAAAGCCGCCAAGGCTGAATTTCCGGATGTGGATATCGTAGTGGGTAATGTGGCTACGGGAGAAGCTGCTAAAATGTTGGTGGAAGCGGGTGCCGACGGTGTGAAAGTCGGAATCGGCCCGGGTTCTATTTGTACAACTCGTGTGGTAGCCGGTGTCGGAGTGCCGCAGTTATCGGCTATTTACGATGTCGCCAGTGCGTTGGAGGGTACGGGAGTTCCTTTGATTGCGGACGGCGGATTGCGTTATTCGGGTGATGTGGTCAAGGCATTGGCTGCCGGAGGATATTGTGTGATGATTGGTTCGTTGGTGGCTGGCACGGAAGAATCTCCGGGCGATACTATTATATTTAATGGTCGTAAATTCAAGTCTTATCGGGGCATGGGTTCTCTTGAAGCCATGGAATGCGGTTCAAAAGACCGTTATTTTCAGGCGGCAGTGAAAGATGTGAAGAAATTGGTCCCGGAAGGAATTGCCGGTCGTGTACCCTATAAAGGAACAGTTCAGGAGGTCATCTTCCAATTGATAGGTGGGCTGCGTTCCGGAATGGGGTATTGTGGTGCCAATACGATAGAGGAATTGCATCAGGCGAAGTTCGTGAGAATCACGAATGCCGGTGTGCTTGAAAGCCATCCGCACGATGTGACTATTACGAGTGAGGCTCCGAATTATAGTCGTCCGGAATGATGAAAATGATGAGGAAGTTTGCACTTTGGTGTTGCTCGTTATGCCTGACGGGCATCTTATATGCAGAGGGGAATGATCCTGTTGTCATGAAAATCAATGGGAAGGATGTCTCTCGTTCGGAATTCGAGTATAATTTTAATAAGAATAATGGTGAGAATGTCGTAGATAAGAAGACCGTTGATGAATATGTGGATTTGTTTGTGAACTATAAGTTGAAAGTGGAAGCAGCATTAGATGCCCGTTATGATACGCTTTCTTCTTTTAAGAAAGAGTTCCGGACTTATCGTGACCAACAGATACGTCCTTATTTCGTGTCGTTGTCGGCAGAAGAAAAAGAGTTGAGGCGTTACTATGATGGAATGAAGGCTTCCATTGGCCCGGACGGCTTGGTACATCCTGCCCATATCATGATTTTAGTGGCACAGAAAGCTACGCCGGAAGAACAGGCAAAAGCAAAAGAACGCATAGATTCCATTTATACAGCCTTGCAGCAGGGGGCTGATTTTGCAACTTTGGCCAAGCAATGTTCTGCCGACAAAGGTTCTGCCGCTCGAGGAGGCGATTTGGGAGGGTGGTTTGCCAAGGGGCAGACTTTGAAAGAGTTTGAGGATGTTGCCTTTTCTCTGAATAAAGGTGAAATGTCGAAACCTTTCCTGTCACCGATGGGATACCATATCGTGTGGATGAAAGACCGGAAGCAGCTTGAGCCGTATGAGGAGTTAAAGCCGCAATTGCAGCGTTTTTTGGAAAGCCGGGGACTTAAAGAGCGTGTGGCTTCGATAGCCATAGATTCTTTAGTAAAAAGTTCATCCGGACAATTGACAGAAGAAGATGTGATAGAGCAAAAGGCGCGGGAGCTTTGTGCTAAAGACGAAAGCCTGAAGTATCTGGTTCAAGAGTATCACGACGGACTTTTGCTATATGAGATAAGTACGCGCGAGGTTTGGGACAAAGCCGCCAAGGATACGGTCGGATTGGAAGCTTATTTCAAGGCCCACAGGTCGAAGTATAAATGGGATGAGCCGCGCTATAGAGGGGTGGTGTACCATTGCAAAGACAAAGGGTTGGTGAAAGACGTACGAAAACTGTTGAAATCGGTGGATGAGGCTCAATGGATAGATACCTTGCGTGCATCTTTCAATCAGGACTCCGTAAAGCAAATCAGGGTTGAAAAGAATTTGTTTAAGAAAGGAGACAATGCTTTTGTGGATTATCTGGTCTTTAAGGAAAAGAAAGAGCCCAAGGCTTCCCAGGCTTATCCGTATACGGCTGTATACGGCAAGAAGTTGAAGAAACCTAAAGAATGGACAGACGTGCGTGGGGAGGTGGTCTCAGATTATCAAGCAGCTTGCGAAGCGGAGTTTGTACGCAGATTGCGGGAAACCTATAAGGTTGAAATATATAAAGAGGTTTTAAATACAGTTAACAAGCATTGAAGCAGCCTTGAATAACATTATCTTCGTAGGCAGTTTAGAACAAGTAGTATATGAATCTTTTTAAGAAGTTATTATATGCATTTGTATTCCTTTTTGGAGGGATACAAATGCATTTGTTTGCACAAAGCCCGAATAACGTGGTGGATGAAGTTATTTGGGTGGTGGGCGACGAGGCAATCTTGCGTTCTGATGTGGAAGCAGCCCGTATGGATTTCGGGGCGAACATCTCCGGTAATCCTTATTGTGTCATTCCCGAACAGTTGGCCATACAGAAGTTATTTTTGCATCAGGCACAGTTAGACAGTGTGGAAGTCGATAATTCCCAGATTTCCGCCAGCATGGAGGCACGTTTGAATGAATTGATCATGCGTGCCGGTTCTAAAGAGAAGTTGGAAGAATATTATCATAAGACGATGACGCAGATTCGTGAGATGATGTTCGAATCTCTTAAAGAACAATACACGGTACAAAAAGTACGGGAGAACTTGACTTCGGACATCAAGGTGACACCAGCCGAAGTGCGGCGTTATTTTAAGGATATGCCGGAAGATAGTTTGCCGTGGATTTCCGATCAGGTGGAAGTGCAGATTATAACGCAACAGCCACGTATTCCTCAGGAGGAAATCGAACGGGTAAAGGCGGAATTGCGTGATTATACAGACCGCGTCAATAATGGAGAGTCCTCATTTTCCACTTTAGCCATCCTGTATTCGGAGGATCCGGGTTCAGCCCGCTATGGAGGAGAAATGGATTATGTGGGGCGTGGAGAACTGGATCCGGCTTTTGCCAATGTCGCTTTCAGTTTGACCGATCCTAAGAAGATATCGAAAGTCGTGGAATCCGAGTACGGGTTCCATATCATTCAGTTGGTAGACAAGCGTGGAGATAAGGTAAAAGTACGTCATATACTACGTAAGCCCAAGTTGGCCCAAGCAGATATTGATACGACGATGGTGCGTATGGATTCAATAGCCGAGGATGTCCGTAAGGAGAAATATTCCTTTGAGGAGGCTGCTACTTTCTTGTCTGATGATAAGGACAGCCGTAACAACCGGGGATTGATGACGAATGTGAAGTTCGACCAGTCGGTGGGTGACCAAATCCGTACTTCCCGTTTCCAGTTACAGGAATTGCCGGCCGAAGTGGCCAAAGTGGTTTCCACGATGAAGACCGGAGAGATTTCCAATCCTTTCTTGATGGTTAACTCTAAGGGCAAGGAAGTGTGTGCCGTGGTAAAATTGAAAACGCATATTAAAGCACACCGGGCTTCTATGTCGGAGGATTTTCAAGTGCTGAAGGACGTGGTCATGGCCAAGTTGCAGGAACAGAAAATCAATCAATGGATAAAAGATAAACAGAAATCCACTTACATACGTATTAACGAAGGTTGGGGGGATTGTGATTTTGAATATCCCGGATGGATAAAATGAAAGATAAAAAACAGAATAAAAGAATAAACGGCGGGCATAGATTACTTTTCTTTTGTATTCTATGCCTGTTTGGGCTTTATGTTGCGGTGTCTTATGCCGGAGAACAGACGCAGCGGGAGCAGTCGAAGACAAAGGTTATTTTGTTGCATACGGATAACCTTACGTATGACCAGTACCGGCATCCCGGTGCACAAATATTGACGGGGAATGTACAGTTCCAACACGACGGGGTGCTGATGTATTGCGACAGTGCTTGTTTTTATGAGGCCACGAACTCATTCGATGCTTTCGGGCATGTGAAGATGGTACAGGGGGATACATTGGATTTGGTGGGCGACATGTTGCTGTATAACGGTTTGGACCAGTTGGCCCGTGTCCGCCACAATGTGGTACTGACACATCGTGAATCCAAACTCTATACGGACAGTCTCGATTACGACCGCCTGTATGAACTGGGATATTTTTTCGAAGGAGGAAGGTTGGTAGACAAGGACAATGTGCTGACTTCCGATTGGGGGCAATATAGTCCGCCTACGCGCCAGGCCGTGTTTAATTATAATGTGAAGTTGGAGAACCCGAAGTTTACGTTGATTTCCGATACGTTGAACTATAATACCCAGACGAGTATGGCAGAGATTGTCGGTCCTTCCAATATCGACAGCGGCGACAATCATATTTATTCCGAGTCGGGCTTTTACAATACTCAGACAGAGGAAGCCATCCTGCTCGACCGTTCCATTGTGACCAACAAGGGACGCAAGATGGTGGGCGACAGTTTGTATTATGACAGCAAGTCCGGTGTGGGAGAAGGTTTCCGTAATGTGGTCTACACCGACGAGGTTAATAAGAACATGCTGACAGGAAATTATTGTTACTATAACGACAGTACCGGTTATTCCATGGCGACGGATAGTGCGGTAGCTATAGATTATTCGCAACGTGATACGATGTACATGCATGCCGATACGTTCAAGGTGTACACTTTCTACATGGATACCGATAGCATGTACCGCGAAGTCCGGGGCTACCACAAGGTGCGTTCTTACCGTATGGATGTCCAGTCTGTTTGCGACTCTTTGGTGTTCGATTCGCGTGATACCTGTATCACGATGTATCGCGATCCGATCGTATGGAACGGAGGGCAGCAAGTATTGGGAGAGGTGATTAAAGTTTATTTGAATGATTCCACCATAGACCGGATTCATGTCATAGACCAGACTCTTTCCGTGGAGCGGATCGACTCGGTGCATTACAATCAAGTGGCGGGGAAAGAGATGATCTCCTATTTCCGTGACGGGGAGATGTATGAGACGTGGGTGAACGGCAACGTTTATGTCGACTATTATATGTTTGACGACGACAGCTTGATGATAGGATTGAACTATACGGAAACAACGGAACTTAAACTGTTCATGAAGGATCGGAAAATGGAGAAAATATGGATGCCGGCCTCCACGGGGGTAATCTATCCGATAGTCATGATACCGCCCAACCGGCTCTATTTGTCCAATTTTGCCTGGTTTGACTATATCCGTCCGTTGAACAAAGACGATATATTCGTATGGCGTCCCAAGAAGTCCGGAACGGAACTTAAGGCGTCTTACAAGCACAAGGCACCTTTACAATCTTTGGATCAAATCAAAAAGAAATAGTTATGGCACTCTTTAAGACACGTGAACCCCGAAAGTTCCATCATCCTTATATATATATAAATGAACGAAAAGAAAAACTGAAGGCCATAGAAGAGCGTGCCAAACGGGAGTTGGGCATGCTGCCGCCGAAGGAGTTCAATCCTGAAGATATCCGTGGAACTTTCGTGAAAGGGACAAAGCACCTGCGGCGCAGGAAAGAAAGCGGGCGTAAGCCTATGAAATGGGGAGTAGCATTGATTGTCATCGGTGCGTTGCTTTTCGTTTGGCATTATTTATTGACTGGAAGTTTCCGGTTTTAAGCATATTCTGAAAGATGAGCGATATTATACATCTGTTGCCGGATTCGGTGGCAAACCAGATTGCCGCCGGTGAAGTGATACAACGACCGGCCTCTGTGATAAAAGAATTGGTGGAGAATGCCGTAGACGCTTCGGCTACACGGATTGACGTGGTGGTGGAAGATGCGGGCAAGACTTCTATTCAAGTAGTGGACAACGGGAAGGGGATGTCTGAAACCGATGCACGTCTTTCGTTCGAACGCCATGCCACGTCCAAAATACGTAAAGCCGACGATTTGTTTGCTTTGCGCACGATGGGCTTCCGGGGAGAGGCTTTGGCTTCTATTGCAGCCGTGGCCCAAGTGGAATTGAGGACCCGTCAAGCCGGAAGCGAACTGGGAACGTGCGTGAATATCGAAGGCTCCCAACTGGTAGGGCAGGAGCCGGTTTCCTGTGCGCCGGGAAGTAATTTCCTGATACGCAATCTTTTTTTTAACGTACCGGCACGCCGCAAATTCTTGAAGTCCAATCAGACTGAGTTGAGCAACATATTGCAAGAATTTGAGCGCGTGGCTTTGGTGCATGAAGACATAGCTTTCTCTTTGACACAAAACGGCAGTGTCGTGCTCAGTTTGCCGAAATCCACATTGCGCCAACGTATCATCAATATTTTCGGCAAGAAACTCAACGAGCAGCTTCTGGCCGTCGATGTGGAGACTTCTTTGGTCCGTTTGTCCGGTTTCGTGGGTAAACCGGATTCAGCCCGTAAGAAAGGAACCCATCAATACTTCTTCGTGAACGGACGTTACATGCGTCACCCTTATTTCCACAAAGCGGTGATGGAGGCTTTCGAACAGTTGATACCCGTCGGTGAGCAGGTGTCTTATTTTCTCTATTTCGAAGTAGATCCGGCCAATATCGACGTGAACATCCATCCTACGAAAACGGAAATCAAGTTTGAAAACGAACTGGCCATCTGGCAGATTATAGTGGCGGCGGTGAAGGAGTCGTTAGGGCGTTTCAATGCCGTGCCTACGATTGATTTTGATACGGAAGGCGCTCCGGACATTCCTGTCTTTGGCAATGCTTTCTCTCCGGCAACCGTCGAAGCTCCGGTATTGGAGGTGAATCCCGATTTTAATCCTTTTAAGTCCGGCTCTTCTTCCGGTTATAAATCGCAGCGGATGGATTGGGAACCTTTGTATGAGGGTGTGGAGCAAAGTGTGTCTTCCGTAGTGACGAACGATTTCGGAGGAGGAGATTTCTCATCCTCCCTTCCCGATGACCTGACTTTGTATGCGGATGCAAAGGACACTTTTGAAAAATCAACCCAACATTATCAGTATAAAGGCAAATATATCATGACGGCGGTAAAGTCCGGACTGATGATTATCGACCAGCATCGTGCACATATCCGTGTGCTTTACGACCGTTACCGTAAACAAATGGAGGGTAGCAACGGACAATCTCAGGGGCTGCTTTTTCCTGAAATGTTACAGTTGCCCCCGTCAGAGGGCATTGTGTTAGAGCACCTGACGGATGATTTGCATGCCTTGGGATTTGATTTGTCCGTGTTGGGCGGCGGAAGTTTCTCCATTAACGCCATCCCCTCAGGGACAGAGGGGTTGAATCCGGTGGAGGTGGTGCGCGGCATTGTGTATTCTTCCATCGAAAAGGGATGTAATGTAGAGGAAGATGTGCGCCATTATATTGCTTTGTCGTTGGCCCGTAGCGCGGCCATTGTGCAAGGGCAGGTGTTGTCCAATGAAGAGATGGAGGCTTTGGTAGACGACTTGTTCGTCTGTCGTAACCCCAACCAGACCCCTGACGGCAAGGTCGTTGTTGCCATATTGGAGCAGGATGATTTAGACCAACTTTTTGGGTGAGCCTTGTTGGTTTCTTCATGGTGCACTCGGCGGCTTTTCATAAAATAGGCGGCATCTTGGCAAATATTCCAAGTAAGCTTGGCGTTTTGCACTTGATTTGCACTATCTTTGCAGAACTAATTATACAGACAGAAAATGAAGCAGGAAAAAATTGTATTGACGGGAGACCGTCCTACCGGAAAATTGCATATCGGCCATTATGTAGGTTCTTTACGAAGAAGAGTAGAGTTGCAAAACTCCGGTCAGTTCGATAAAATATTCATCTTTGAAGCAGATGCCCAGGCCTTGACGGACAATATAGATAATCCGGAAAAAGTACGGCAGAACGTGATAGAAGTGGCGCTCGATTACTTGGCCTGCGGCATCGATCCGGCCAAGTCTACCATCTTCATCCAGTCTCAGATACCGGAGTTGTGCGAGTTGTCTTTCTATTTCATGGACTTGGTGTCCGTGTCGCGCCTGCAACGTAATCCTACGGTGAAGACAGAAATACAAATGCGTAACTTCGAGGCGAGCATTCCTGTGGGGTTCTTCACTTATCCCATCAGCCAGGCTGCTGACATTACGGCTTTCAAGGCAACGACCGTGCCGGTGGGAGAGGATCAGGAGCCGATGTTGGAACAGGCGCGTGAGATTGTCCGTCGTTTCAACTATATCTACGGGGATACGCTTGTGGAACCCAATATCCTGTTGCCCGAAAATGCCGCTTGCCTGCGCTTGCCGGGTACCGACGGCAAGGCAAAAATGAGCAAGTCTCTCGGTAACTGTATTTATTTGTCGGATTCGGCAGACGAGGTGGAGAAGAAGATACGCACCATGTACACGGATCCCAACCACTTGAAGGTGTCCGATCCAGGACAAGTGGAGGGCAATACGGTGTTTACTTATTTGGATGCTTTTTCCCGTCCGGAGCATTTCGGCCGTTATTTGCCGGATTATGCCGATTTGGAGGAACTGAAAGCCCATTACCGCCGTGGAGGTTTGGGCGACGTGAAGGTGAAAAAATTCCTTGCAGCCGTGATGCAGGAGGAATTGGAGCCTATCCGTCAGCGTCGCAAGGAGTTCGAGCAAGACATTCCGGCCGTATATGAGATGCTGAAGAACGGATGTGAGGCGGCTCGCGCCGTAGCGGCCGACACATTGTCGGAGGTGCGTAAGGCCATGAAGATAAATTATTTCGACGATGAGGCCTTGATTGCCGAGCAGGCAGCTCGTTTTAGTGTAAAATGATATAGGTCGGGGGAAAATGAATACCGTCCGTCGCAGGAGCTAAATCCTGCGACGGATTTTTATTTAAAAAAAGTGCGCCAAAAATTTGCAGGAAAGAAAAAAAGCCGTACCTTTGCATCGCTTTTGAAACGAAAGAGAGGGGCGCTTAGCTCAGTTGGTTCAGAGCATCTGCCTTACAAGCAGAGGGTCGGGGGTTCGAATCCCTCAGCGCCCACTACAGATTCTTCTTCTCTTTCGTGTCAGGGCAAGAGGGGCGCTTAGCTCAGTTGGTTCAGAGCATCTGCCTTACAAGCAGAGGGTCGGGGGTTCGAATCCCTCAGCGCCCACCACGGATAAAGAGACACCTTACGGGTGTCTTTTGTTGTTTTATGTCATTGTTATTTGTTTTTTAGATAAGTTTTCTCTATTTTATATGTGCAAACCGATAAAATAGACTATTTTTGCACCATAAATAATACGTATTACTTTTATGGAATTGGATTTGTTGACGGCCATCTCTCCGATAGACGGCCGTTATAGAGGTAAAACAGAGGCTTTGGCTTCCTATTTCTCTGAATACGCGCTTATTCGCTATCGTGTGCGTGTAGAGATAGAATACTTTATTACTTTGTGCGAATTGCCTTTGCCGCAGTTGGCTGCTTTCAATCATGACTTGTTTCCCCGTTTGCGTGACATATATCGGGATTTCACGGAAGCGGATGCCGGACGGGTGAAGGAAATAGAGAGCGTGACGAACCATGACGTGAAAGCTGTGGAGTATTTTATCAAGGAAGAGTTTGATAAAATCGGCGGTCTTGAGGCTTATAAGGAATTCATCCATTTCGGACTGACATCCCAGGACATCAACAATACATCGGTTCCTTTGTCCATCAAGGAAGCGTTGGAGGAATGTTACTATCCCCAAATGGAGGAACTGATAGCCCAACTCCGTGCGTATTCAGGGGAATGGAACGACGTGCCCATGTTGGCCAAGACACACGGACAGCCTGCTTCGCCTACCCGTTTGGGGAAAGAAGTGATGGTGTTTGTCTATCGTCTGGAACGCCAGTTGGAGATGCTCAAGGCGTGCCCCATTACGGCCAAGTTCGGTGGAGCGACGGGGAACTACAATGCCCATCATGTGGCCTATCCCCGTTATGATTGGAAGTCGTTCGGCAATAATTTTGTGGCAGGCAAGTTGGGGTTGGAGCGTGAGGAGTATACGACCCAGATTTCCAATTACGACAATTTGGGGGCGGTTTTCGACGCCATGAAGCGCATCAATACGATTTTGATTGACTTGGACCGTGATTTTTGGCAGTACGTGTCTATGGAGTACTTCAAACAGAAGATTAAAACCGGCGAGGTCGGTTCCAGTGCCATGCCCCATAAGGTGAACCCGATCGATTTCGAGAATAGCGAAGGTAATTTGGGCATAGCCAATGCCATATTGGCACATTTGAGCATGAAGTTACCGGTGTCGCGTTTACAGCGTGACTTGACGGACTCCACAGTCTTGCGCAATGTCGGTGTACCTATGGGGCACATGGTAATAGCCATCCAGAGCACGCTGAAAGGTTTACGCAAGTTGTTGCTCAACCGTGAGGCCATCAATGCCGATTTGGACAACTGTTGGGCGGTCGTGGCCGAAGCTATCCAGACGATTTTGCGCCGGGAGGCATATCCTCATCCTTATGAGGCTTTGAAGGCCTTGACGCGTACGAACCAGGCAATAACGGAAGAATCCATTAAGAATTTCATAGAGGGGCTGGCTGTCAGTGAAGAGGTGAAGCAAGAGCTTCGTGCCATTACGCCCCATTCTTACACGGGTATTTAAAAATGTTGACCGGAGATGCGAATGGCCCGCGAGGGCGAACGCAGTCTCCTTGTTTTAATTATTATATAGAAAGGAAAAAAGTATGGAAGACGAAAAATGGCAGGATAATTTTGCTTCTGAAAGGACAGATCGTAGCCGTGAGGGCTATAAGCCATTCGACAGTGAGAACAACAATCAAGGTACGAACCGCACAGTGCGCGAAGGTCGTGTGATGCGGCCGCGGATTCAGCGGGCCGAGCGTGCTTATACGGCCAATGGGGTCGACGGTGCACAGGAGGGACGGCCTTTCCGCCCGTCTTACAACCGTGAAGAGCGTGGCTTTGGTGGCGAACAGCGTAGTTACGGTGGTGCCCAGCGTCCTTATCGCAGCTATCAGCCCCGTCAGGACTATAATCGGGAGGGGGGATATGCCAACCGAGAAGGAGGCTATAACCGCGATGGCGGTTTCCGTCCGAATAATGGAGGGTATCGTCGTGAAGGCGGGTATGCCAACCGAGAAGGGGGATATAACCGTGAGGGTGGCTTCCGTCCGAACAACGGTGGATACCGTCGCGAAGGCGGTTACGGTAACCGTGAAGGAGGCTACAACCGCGACAATAATGGTGGCGGTTTCCGTCGTCCGCAAGGCGGCTATGGGAACAATCGTTTCGGTGGAGGCAGGCCGCAGCAGCGCCGTACCGGCAATTATGACCCCAATGCCAAATATAGCTTGAAGAAACAGATTGAGTATAAAGAACTCAATGTGGATCCGGATGCTCCGATTCGTTTGAACAAGTTCTTGGCCAATGCCGGAGTTTGTTCCCGTCGTGAAGCGGACGAATTCATCACGGCAGGCGTGGTGAGCGTCAACGGGACGGTGGTCACGGAGTTGGGTACGAAAGTTAAGCGTTCGGACGAGGTGAAGTTCCACGAACAGCCGGTGAGCATCGAGCGCAAGGTGTATGTCCTGCTGAACAAGCCGAAAGATTACGTGACTACCAGCGACGATCCGCAAAACCGCAAGACCGTGATGGATTTGGTCAAGAATGTTTGCCGTGAACGTATTTATCCGGTGGGGCGCCTTGACCGCAACACTACGGGCGTGCTGTTGTTTACCAATGACGGAGAACTGGCTTCCAAGCTGACGCATCCCAAATTCCTGAAAAAGAAAATCTACCATGTGACGACTGACAAGAACGTAACAGCAGCCGACATGCGGCAGATTGCCGAGGGCATCACGTTGGAAGACGGTGAGATTAAGGCTGATGCCATCGAGTATGCCAGTCCTACCGATAAAAAACAGATAGGCATCGAAATCCATTCCGGTAAAAACCGTATTGTGCGCCGCATATTCGAAGCTTTAGGTTACCGTGTGGTGAAGCTCGACCGCGTGCTGTTTGCCGGACTGACGAAGAAGAACGTCCGCCGGGGCGACTGGAGATTCCTGACAGAACAGGAAGTCAACATGTTGCGTATGGGAGCGTTCGAATGATAGGATATCATAAAGAGGAAAAAAATGGAAACTATTCGTAGAATAAAGATTATAGATGTACTGAAGCGTGAAGACTACGGTTCGGAGGTCAATGTAAAAGGTTGGGTGCGTACGCGGCGAGGCAGCAAGTCTGTCCATTTCATTGCTTTGAATGATGGGTCTACGATTAATAATGTACAGATAGTGGCCGATGCGGATAAGTTTGATGATGAACTGATTAAACTCATCACGACCGGTGCGTGCCTGAGTGTGACAGGTGAATTGGTGCAAAGTGTAGGTTCGGGACAAGCCGTGGAGATCCGAGCCCGTGAAATAGAGGTGTTGGGTACGTGCGGTTCGGATTATCCGATGCAGAAGAAAGGGCAGAGCATGGAGTATATGCGTACACATGCCCACATGCGTTTGCGTACCAACACGTTCGGTGCGGTGTTCCGTATCCGCCATAACATGGCGATGGCCGTCCATCGTTACTTCCATGAGCACGGCTTTTTCTATTTCCATACACCGATTATTACGGCCAGCGACTGCGAAGGAGCCGGACAGATGTTCCAGGTGACTACGAAGAACCTCTATGACTTGAAGAAAGACGACGAGGGGAAGATAGACTATTCCGACGATTTCTTCGGCAAGACGACTTCGCTGACCGTATCCGGGCAGTTGGAAGGTGAGTTGGGTGCCACGGCCTTGGGAGCCATTTACACTTTCGGGCCTACGTTCCGTGCAGAGAATTCCAACACGCCGCGCCATTTGGCCGAGTTCTGGATGATTGAGCCCGAAGTGGCTTTCAACGACATCCACGACAATATGGATTTGGCAGAGGACTTCATCAAGTACTGTGTGCGTTGGGCTTTGGAGCATTGCCAGGACGATTTGGCTTTCCTGAACAAGATGATTGACAAGACGTTGCTCGAACGCCTGAACTTCGTGGTAGAGAACGACTTTGTGCGCTTGCCCTACACGAAAGGTATCGAGATTCTGGAGGAGGCCGTGAAGAACGGCCGCAAGTTCGAGTTCCCGATATATTGGGGAGCCGATTTGGCTAGCGAGCATGAGCGTTACTTGGTGGAAGAGTATTTCAAGCGTCCTGTCATTCTGACGGATTATCCGAAGGAAATCAAGGCTTTCTACATGAAGATGAACGACGACGGGAAGACGGTGCGTGCCATGGACGTGTTGTTCCCTCAAATTGGCGAGATTATCGGAGGTTCCGAGCGTGAAGAGAACTATGACAAGCTGATGGCCCGTATCGAGGAGCTGAATATCCCGATGAAGGACATGTGGTGGTATCTCGACACCCGCCGTTTCGGCACATGTCCGCATAGCGGTTTCGGTTTGGGTTTCGAGCGTTTGATTTTGTTCGTCACCGGAATGCAGAACATCCGCGATGTCATTCCATTCCCCCGTACCCCGAAGAACGCAGAGTTCTAAGCCTGTTGTTCTCCCGCGTGGGAAACATATATAAGAGAAGGATGCCCGCTAACGGGCATCCTTTTTTCGTCACTCATTTTGTCATGAAACGTAAATCTTGCAAATATCTGAATTACAACTTTTTATAAATCTCCGCAGATTGGTGTTTTTTTCTCCTGAAAGTGAAAAATCAATCGGCTGAGAATGAAAAATCAATCTCAGGAGATTGATTTTAGGATGTGCTGTGTCTTGTTTTCTGTAAGTTGGAACTATGGACTTTTTAGGGGGGGGAGGAGATATATCTTTTGTGGTAAGTCCGTTTTTGGAGGCGTGGGGGATAACTGTAAGCATGCCTTATGTTAAATTGTCGACGATGGGATTTGAAAAATAAGCGTTGGGTTGTGGAACGCATGAGAAAGCCTTATCTTTGCCCATAGTATAAAGGAACATAAAAGAATGAGTATACATGATTTAGAACCCCGATATACTATAAGGGAAGCTACAATAAAAGATTGTGATTTAATTAATAGCTTGGCTTGGGAAGCTTTTCCTGCTACTTACCAGGCCATACTGACACCGGAGCAAATCGAGTATATGATGCACTGGATGTACGACGAAGCCAACTTGCGTCGGCAAATGACGGAAGAAGGGCACGTGTACTTTATTATATATGTGGAGGACGAGCCGGCCGGTTATGTGTCCGTGAGGCCGGAGGATGCCGGAGTGTTCCATTTGGAGAAAATTTATGTTTTGCCTGATTTTCAGGGATGCCATTGTGGAAGTGCCTTGTTCCGCCATGCCGTGGCGTATGTAAGACGGATTTGTCCGGAGGCGCGGGCAATAGAGCTGAACGTGAACCGGCAAAATCCAGCGCTTGGTTTTTATCGCCGTATGGGCATGCGCATCGACCGTGAAGGCGATTTCGATATCGGTAACGGGTTCTATATGAATGATTATATCATGCGCCTTGAACTCTAAGAAAAGGTGAAAAAGTTTGTGGATTTTGTTGGACGTTTGATTGAAAAGTAGTAATTTTGCAAGCCGATTATTATCAAAAAGACGATAAAAGTCTTAGAACCTGCGTGTTAATAGCTCTTTCATTGGCCTGGAAGGGCGGTTAGGGAATCGCAGAAAAGGAAAATTAAAGTTTTTTTAGTAGTAACAATTTTATTTTTAAATTAAAGAATGGATACTTTAAGTTACAAGACCATTTCGGCCAATAAGGAGACCGCGAAGAAAGAATGGGTCGTTGTAGATGCAACAGACCAAGTGTTAGGTCGTCTCGGCTCTAAGGTGGCAAAATTATTGAGAGGTAAGTACAAACCGAATTTTACGCCTCACGTGGACTGCGGTGATAATGTAATTATCATCAATGCGGACAAGGTGAAGCTGACCGGTAAGAAATGGACGGATCGCGTATATCTCCGTTATACAGGTTATCCCGGTGGCCAGCGTGAAATGACTCCGGCCCGTTTGATGTCTCGTCCTAACGGTGCGGATAGGTTGGTGAGAAAAGTAGTAAAGGGAATGTTGCCTAAGAATCGTTTGGCGAACCAGTTGATAGGTAATTTGTATATCTATGCCGGCAGTGAGCACAAGCACGAGGCACAGCAACCTAAAGTTATTGATATAAACCTGTATAAATAATAAGTGATGGAAGTAGTTAATGCATTAGGCAGACGTAAGAGTGCCGTAGCTCGCATATATGTTAGCGAGGGTACAGGAAAGATTACTATTAACAAGAGAGACCTTGCAGAGTACTTTCCCTCTACAATTCTTCAATATGTGGTAAAGCAGCCTCTGTCTACCCTGGGCGTAGAAGAGAAATATGACATCAAGGTGAATGTATATGGCGGTGGCTTTACCGGCCAGTCTCAGGCGTTGCGTCTTGCTATCGCCCGCGCATTGGTGAAAATCAATGCTGACGATAAGAAGGCACTTCGTGCAGAAGGGTTCATGACACGTGATTCCCGCGTTGTTGAACGTAAGAAACCGGGTCGTCCTAAAGCACGTCGTAGATTCCAGTTCAGTAAACGTTAATATCGGCCGTTTATCGAGCTGCATAAACGTTTAGTATCTAAATCCGCGGGATTCCGTAGTGACTACCTGTGGGTTGGTTGAGAAAACAAAAAAGAAAGTAAACGATTAAAAAAGAAAAAACAATGTCAAGAACTAATTTTGATACCTTATTGGAAGCCGGTTGCCACTTCGGCCACTTGAAAAGAAAATGGAATCCGGCAATGGCTCCTTATATCTTTATGGAACGTAATGGTATCCATATCATCGACCTCCATAAGACTGTGGCTAAAATCGACGATGCCGCAGAGGCTTTGAAACAGATTGCAAAATCGGGAAAGAAGATTTTGTTCGTTGCTACTAAAAAACAAGCTAAGCAGGTCGTAGCTGAGAAAGCTGCGGCTGTGAACATGCCTTATGTGATCGAACGTTGGCCGGGCGGTATGTTGACCAACTTCCCGACCATCCGCAAGGCTGTGAAGAAGATGGCCAATATTGATAAGTTGACGGCTGACGGGACTTATTCCAATTTGTCAAAGCGCGAGATTCTTCAGATTTCCCGCCAACGTGCCAAATTGGAGAAGAACTTGGGTTCTATTGCCGATTTGACCCGTCTTCCGTCTGCACTTTTCGTGGTAGACGTGTTGAAAGAGCAGATTGCAGTCCGCGAAGCTAACCGTTTGGGTATCCCCGTGTTTGCTATCGTAGATACGAACTCAAATCCGGACAACATCGATTTCGTTATTCCGGCAAACGATGATGCAAACAAGAGTGTGGAGGTGATACTTGAGGCTTGTTGTGCGGCTATCGCTGAAGGCTTGGAAGAACGTAAGGCAGAAAAAGTGGATGCAGAGGCTGCTGGCGAGGCAGAAAACAAACCCCGTAAACGCACGGCTAAGGCTCGTGTAGAGAAGTCGGAAGAGGCTACGGAAGAAACTGTCGAGACGGCCGAGGCTGAAGCATAATAGATTTAATCACACGTAATACAAGATAAAGATTATGGCTGTTACAATGGCAGATATTACCAAGCTCCGCCAAATGTCGGGAGCGGGTATGATGGATTGCAAGAAAGCTTTGGAAGAGGCAGGCAATGACATCGAGAAAGCAATGGAAATCATTCGTAAAAAAGGTCAGGCCGTGGCTGCTAAGCGTTCAGACCGCGAGGCTGCAGAAGGTTGCGTGATAGTAAAGGCTGAGAATGGTTTCGGTGCGATTATCGCTTTGAAGTGTGAAACGGACTTTGTAGCCAAGAACGAAGACTTTGTGAAGTTGGCAAAGGACATTCTTGATTTGGCCGTAGCCAACAAATGCAAGACTCTGGACGAGGTGAAAGCTTTGCCGATGGGTAAGGCGACTGTGGCAGATGCTGTGGTTGACCGTAGCGGTATCACCGGAGAAAAGATGGAGTTGGACGGTTATATGGTGATTGAAGGTGAGGACATCGCTGTGTACAACCATCAGAACAAGAACCAACTTTGCACCATGGTTGCTTTGAACAAGAAAGTGGCCGAGGAATATGGTCACGCAGTAGCCATGCAGGTTGCAGCCATGAATCCCCGTTCGATTGACGAAAGCGACTATCCGGCAGACGTATTGGCTAAGGAAAAAGAAATCGCTGCTGACAAGGCACGTCAGGAGGGCAAGCCTGAGAATATGATTGAAAAGATTGCTACCGGACGTCTGAATAAGCTGTTCAAGGAAGAATGCTTGTTGAAACAGGCTTTCATCCAGAACGATAAGGTAAGCGTGGCAGACTATTTGAAGGGTGCCGACAAGGATTGTACGGTGACAGCTTTCAAGCGTTTTACCTTGCGTGCCGAATAATTTTTCATACGCGAATATATTTTGAGGAAGAGCAGGACATCCCGACGGATTGTCCTGCTCTTTTTTTGTTAAAATAGCGTTATTAGCTTTAAGGCGTGCGGCTGTAGAGAATAAATCTGTATTTTTGCAGTATAATTTAAAAGGAGATAGGGTCATGAAGATACTGGCAGTAGGCATGAACTATGCCAAGCACAATAAAGAGCTTGACGGAACGTTATATAAACCGGAAGAACCTGTAATTTTCGCAAAGCCGGATTCGGCTTTGTTGAAGGATGGGAAACCTTTCTTTATCCCGGATTTCACGAAACAGTGTGATTACGAAACTGAATTAGTGATCCGTATTTGCCGGTTAGGCAAGAACATCGCTCCGCGTTTTGCTTATCGTTATTATGATGCAGTGACGGTGGGGATTGATTTTACGGCACGGGATTTGCAGAGGAAGTTCAGAAAGGAGGGGCTGCCGTGGGAACTTTGCAAGGGGTTCGACAGTTCTGCGGTCGTCGGGGATTTTGTGTCCAAGGAAGAACTCCCGGATATCCAGCAGATACCTTTCCATTTGGATATTGACGGGCATACGGTGCAGGAAGGATATTCGGGCGACATGCTCTTCGCGGTAGATGAACTTATCGCATACGTCAGCCGCTTCTATACGCTGAAGATAGGTGATTTGCTGTTTACCGGCACGCCTTCGGGGGTAGGGCCTGTAGCTGTGGGCCAACATTTACAGGGGTATATCCAGGAACGAAAAGTTTTGGATTTTAATGTGAGGTGAAAGAATGAGATTAAAGACAGCCATATTCTTGCTTCTGACGTGCATGTCACGTTTGTGGGCACAGGAGTTTACTTATGTAGATTGGAATATATTGCGTCCAGATACACTGCCGGTCCAATATACGGAAGTGATTCCTTTGGACGAGGATTACCGTGGTTTCCGCTACGAAGTCCGTTTGGATTATCCTGAATATGTCCGTTTGACCGCAACGGAAGCGGAGCGTGTGGCTGTATGGGGAAAGGACTTGCCGGAGAATCCGGACGTTTATTGCCAAGTGGCGGTAAGCCGGAAGAAGGGTGTGTTGGATGTGGCTTTTGTCCCAATCGTACGGCGTGGAGGGAAATATTATAAGTTGGCGAGTTTCAAAATGAATATAGTTCGCAGTCCGAAAGCACATACGAGGGCTTTGTCGGTCGCGGAGGAAAAGACGGCAGCGGAAAGATATGCCGCTAATTCGGTGTTGTCGCAGGGGCGTTGGGTGAAGATCGGTATTACGGAAGATGGGGTGTACCGCCTGACTGCTGCTGATTTGAAGCGGATGGGATTTAATGATCCTTCCCGGGTGAAGTTGTATGGCTATGGGGGGCATGTGCAGGACGAAGTGATAGATGCCGATACGGATTTTGACGATTTGGAAGAAGTCCCTCTTTATCGTGATGAACGGGGACTTCTGTTTTTCGGCAAGGGGGTGATTTCGTGGTCGGCTACGGACCGTAGGGGGCGGGCGACCCACCGTGTGAATACTTTTGCAAAACAAGCTTGTTACTTTCTTACGGAGGGTGATTCGCCCAAAACTATAGGAGTTACATCCGTGTCCGGCTCTCCACAGAAAAATTTGGATTACACACCGGCAAATGTATTATATAAAAAAGAAGAATATGCATGGTACCAGTCGGGGCGTAACTTTTACGAGTCTGTCAGTTACGCCTCTTCCAATTCGCATACTTATCAGTTGCCGGTCGTGGATCCCGTTGCCTCTGCGGGTGGTTCTTTGAAAGTGAATTTTACGGCACATACCACTGGCGGAAGTTCTTCCGTGCAGCCGACGGTGGACGGCGTGCCATTGAATCCTATAACAATTACGGCGTCTGGAGAATACGATGCTGCCAAGGAGGGAACCCAGACTTATACATTGAATACCTTGCGTGAAGGAACGACGGGGACCCAAGTCACTTTGGTTTCTACGGCCGGGGTAGATGCCCGTTTGGGCTATCTCGAGTTGTGTTACCGCAGGCGACTCAAAATGCGGGATGCTTTTCTGTATATTCGTCATACAGAAACTTCCTCCAGTAATTTTGTGATAGATGCTAATGGGAGGAGCGGATTGAAGTTGTGGTGTTTGGGACGTAGGGGCAATCCTATGGTGGAGTTTCAAGGCACATGGTCCGGTTCCACCTATACGGTTCCTGTATCCGATCCGACCTTGGAATATGTGGCAGTGGATGTGAATGCGGATTTTCCATCACCGTCTTATATCGGTGAGGTGTCCAATCAAAATTTGCATGCTATGCCTGCTACCGACATGATTATCATCATTCCGGCTAGCGGCAAACTTTATGCGCAGGCGGAACGCTTGGCCGAGGCTCATCGGCGTCTGGATGGCTTGCGCGTACAAATTGTACGTGCCGACCAGATTTATAATGAATTCTCTTCCGGTACACCGGATGCTACGGCCTATCGCCGTTTTATGAAAATGCTGTATGATCGTGCGGCGACAGATGCCGATATGCCCCGCTACCTTTTGTTATTCGGCGACGGTGTATGGGACAACCGTATGGTAACAGCCGACACGCGTGGCCTTAATCCGGATGATTATCTGCTTTGTTACGAATCGGAGAATTCTCTCAGCCATACTTCCAGTTTCGTGATGGAAGACTATTTCGGGCTTTTGGATGATGGTGAAGGAGGTGATTTGATGATGGATAAGGTGGATTTGGGAATCGGCCGTTTCCCAGTTACAACGGAGGCAGAAGCCAAGATTTTGGTGGACAAGACCGTCGGTTATATGGAGAACAAGTATGCCGGCTCTTGGAGAAATGTGATTTGTGTGATGGGTGACGATGGAGATAACAATGACCATATAGTGAAGGCCGAACTTATTGCAAAGCAGGTGGAAGAAGAACATGCCGACATGCAGGTAAACCGTATTTATTGGGATGCTTATAAAAGGGAAGCCAGTGCTTCCGGATATTCTTACCCCGCTGTGACGGCGGACATTAAGCAACAGATGGAGGAGGGATGCCTGATGATGAATTATTCGGGTCATGGAAACCCGCGTGAGTTGTCGCATGAGTTGGTGCTGAAACTGGCTGATTTTTCTTCTTTTTCTTCACCTAATTTGCCGTTGTGGATTACGGCTGCCTGTGATGTGAATCCTTTTGATATGATGGAAGACAATATCGGAGAGCGGGCTGTGCTGAACCCGAAAGGGGCTGCCGTGGCTTTTTACGGAACCACCCGGACGGTGTATTCCACGCCCAACAGTTTGATGAATCGTTATTTCACAAAGTCTGTCTTGGGGAAAGATATGAATGGTCGGCGCAATACCGTAGGAGATGCCGTTCGTTTGGCTAAAGTAGAATTGCTTTCACCGCATTATTGCGAGGTTTGTGAAGGATATGTTAGTTGTATACATAATAATGATGGTACCGTTAACAAACTCCATTATGTCCTTTTGGGTGACCCGGCTTTGAAACTCGGCGTACCAGAATACAAACTCGTGATAGATAGTATTAACGGGACACAAATCGGGGATGATTTGCCTTTTGCCAATTTTGAAGCAGGAAGTATAGCCCGTGTTTCCGGGCACGTTACAGATATGTCAGGTACCCGGTTGCCTGATTACTCGGGTGTGCTTTCTGCAATGATATATGATAGTGAAAGTGTTATTACTTGTTTGAATAATGATGGGGAGGCGGATTCTGCCGTGGTTTATGTCACGCGTGACAAACGTTTGTATACTGGTAGCGATTCCATTAAGAAGGGGGAATTTACCATTACGTTTCCGATACCGATGGATATCAAGTATTCAGGAGAGGCCGGCCGGGTTTTGTTGTACGCGATTGACAATGAGAAGCGGCGTGAGGCTAACGGGTATACGGAAAATGTGACGGTGGGCGGTAGCAGTGATGAATTGTCCGGAGACAAGGAAGGGCCGAAGATTACGGCTTATCTGAACCGTGAGGATTTCATTTCAGGGGGAACGGTTAACGCTTCACCTTATTTCGTGGCATTGTTGGAAGACGAGAGTGGGATTAATGTGACCAATACGGCTGTGGGGCATGATTTGGAGCTTACGATAGACGGAGATCCTGCTATGACTTATATTTTGAATAATGATTACGTAAGTGATTTCGGTGATTACCGGAGGGGGCAACTGGCTTACGTCATACCTGCATTGCCGAATGGCAAGCATACCTTGACTTTCCGGGCATGGGATGTGATGAATAATTCCTCCACCGTGACTTTGGATTTTAATGTGGACAGCAGTCTTAGTCCTGATTTGATAAATTTGACTTGCACGAACAATCCTGCCCGTGAGCAGACTACGTTTATTATGCGTTACGACCGTCCGGGTGCGGAATGCGAGTTTACGCTCGAAGTGTTCGACTTTGCAGGACGTAAACTTTGGACGCATACGGAACAGGGCATGTCGGAAGACGGTATTTATCGGGTGGATTGGAATTTGACGACATCTACCGGCATGCCGCTTTCCACCGGGGTCTATCTGTATAGGGCTTATGTGTCCACGTCGGATAGCAAGGCTGTTTCCCGTGCGAATAAAATCATTATACTGGGCAATAAATAGAAAAGCCTCGCGTTATTTTATCATGTGAAAAAGAAAGAAAACCAGTATGAAGAAATATCTGTTTGCTATTTTGTGCCTGTGGGGTGGCACGATGTTGTCGCTACATGCACAGGACAAAAAAAACATGTTCAACCCCGTAACCACCAGTGTGACCTCTCAATCCATCGCACCGGATGCGCGTGGCGGTGCGATGGGCGACCTTGGGGCGGCTACGGATCCGGACGTGAGTTCGCAGTATTGGAATCCGGCTAAGTACCCTTTTTGTATCGGACGGGCAGGAGTTGCCGTGAATTATACGCCTTGGTTGCGCCAGTTGGTCAATGATATAAACCTGGCATACGTGAGCGGTTTCTACCGTATTGGTGATTATCAGGCGTTGAGTGCTTCTTTGCGTTACTTTTCTTTGGGTGAAGTTTCTACGAGCAGCACAGATGATGGGACAGGTGACATGACAATCAGCCCGTATGAAATGTCGGTGGATGTGGCTTATTCTCGAATGTTGAGCGAGAATTTCTCGGCTGCGGTTGCCTTGCGTTTCATTTTGTCAGACATTACATACGATTATTCTGATGAGACGAGTCCCGGTAAAGCTTTTGCTGCGGACATAGCACTTTATTGGAACCGTTATTTTACGGGGCGTACGCGGGAGTGGAACATGGGCATCGGGTTGAACATCAGTAATATCGGTAGTAAGATTTCTTACGGTGGAGATGATAACTCCGAGTTCATCCCGACGAATTTGCGTTTGGGAGTCAATTTCCTCATTCCTATAAATGAGTATAACAAGTTTTCCATTGCGGCTGATGCCAATAAGCTTTTGGTGCCGACTTATCCGAAACAGAACGAAGGCGAGGCCGATCAGGATTATACGGATCGTGTACAGCGGGATTATTACGATATATCCCCTATTGCCGGTATTTTCAAGAGTTTCGGTGATGCTCCCAACGGTTTTAAGGAAGAAATGCAAGAGATACAATGGAGCATGGGCCTGGAGTATATCTATAATGACCGCTTTTCGCTTCGCGCCGGTTACCATCACGAGAGCGAAAACAAGGGAAACCGCAAGTATTTCACCGTGGGAGCCGGTTTTCGGATGAGTGTATTCTCGTTGGATGCCGGTTACGTATTCTCTACGGCTCAAAGCAATCCGCTTGACCAGACCATGCGTTTCACTTTAGGTTTTGATTTGGACGGCATGAAAGATTTGTTCGGTCGCCGTCGTTAATCGTAAAGGGTAAATCATGGGAAAGATTAGAGTGGGTTTCGGTTTCGACGTACACCGTTTGGTAGAAGGACGTGAATTATGGTTGGGGGGGATACGTTTGGAGCACTCCATGGGGCTGTTGGGGCATAGCGATGCTGATGTCTTGATTCATGCCATCTGCGATGCCCTTCTCGGGGCAGCCAATATGAGAGATATCGGCTACCATTTCCCGGATACGGGAGAGGAATTCCATAATATCGACAGTAAAATCTTGTTGCGCAAGACGGTGGAACTGATTGGCACGAAAGGCTACCGTGTGGGAAACGTCGATGCCACGGTTTGTACAGAGCGTCCGAAGTTGAAACCTCATATTCCCGCCATGCAAGCTTGTCTGGCTGATGTGATGGGCATTGATGCAGATGACGTGTCTGTAAAAGCCACAACGACAGAAAAGTTAGGTTTTACTGGGCGTGAAGAAGGTATTTCTGCATACGCTACCGTGCTTATTGAAAGTTAAAAGTATAGACGCTCAACCAATCGTCGAACACTTTTTCTGTTTTATATCCCGGCTCGGCTTGTAAGTCCGGGTTGTTTTTTGCGCCGTACACGTAGATGGTCGTGTCTTCTTTTGTGGCATAATGTCGGATGTCAGTTGCGTGTTCCACAATGGCGATTTCTTGCTTGTCACCGATGAAGTGGGTTATAAGGAGAAGGGTGTTCTTTTCTTCATGGTCGGGACCGTAAAGCAAGATTCGTTTCGCGTGTGACGGCCATTCTCTGTCCGAGGTGCGATTCACGTATTCCATGGGGCGTTCGCACCATGCATAAGCGATAAACGCCGCCACGAATATGCCGGCCAAGACTTTGGGGGCGCGCTGCAAGCCCAAGGCGAGATAGTAAGCCACAGCCACTAAGCACAGCGGAACGGAAGGGCTGATATACCGAGTCGCTTTCCAGTTGGCCATCCACATGATAACTACGGCCCATGCCATAGCACAGGCAAATAGCCATGCACCTGGTAACCGGTGGAAATGGAACGGTTGTTTCGGTTTGCGAACAAGGAGAGTTGCCAAGCAGAGAATAATGGCTATTCCCCATACGGGGGTGAGTATGCGCAAGGCGGTGATGTAGGCCAATCCTATTACGGTAAGTCTCAAATTGCTAAGCCAGTCACTGCCTTGCATTTTATCTGCTACTTCCGTTGCGCGGGCATCATGCAGGAAATTGAAGAAACCTTCATAAAGGAGTACGCATAAGAGTAGGCTAGCTATTCCCAGGACCGGGTAAAAGCCCAAGTCCTTGTAAGCGTGTTGACGGTAGCTGTATACTGCAAGGCATAAGAGGGAAAATCCGAAGAACAAGGCATTGAAGTATCCGCATGACAATAAGGCGGCTGATATGGCAAGACCACCTATGGAAATGCCTGGTGTCCAAATTGTCTGTTGGTTGTGGATGCGTGAGGCTGCTCGCAGGCACCAATAGGCCCAAAGGGCAAACAGCCATTCAGCCATGAGGTATTCGCGAGCCTGTAGGACATTTGAAACGGATACAGGATTCATATAGGCTAATAGCAGGCAGAAAGCCGTCAACATGGTTTTTCCGGGAAATAACATGCGCAAGAAGAGTACCATGGACAGGAAAGACAGGCCGAAAAACACAAGGTTCAACCCGCAACAGCGACGGATAAGCACGTCTGTCGATGGGGTGTTCACTCCCGTCAGCGCACAACGTAGTGCCATATAATAGAGGCTGGCATGCGAGCCGTCCCTATTGTCATGATGTAATGCGGCCAAATCGTCCCACAAGCCTTCCGGTCCTCCACGGTCATCGATGTAACATTGTTGGCGTAGCTCCTTTCCTGTAAGGATTTGTCCGACCTCAAATGTCTTCTTCCCCCATCCTGGCAGGTTGTAAGCAAGGCTGATAGAGGTAGGGTCATCACCGTATAAGTATTCCTTTTCGTGTATCCAATATAGTCTGGTGAGAAGGGCCAAAAAGAAAACGAGGAGGATGGGCCATGCGCAGCATGTCTTTTGTGTCCAATGTGCAGGGAGAGAAGTCGGTTCTTCCATGTTTGTTTCTTATAATGTTTGGTTATGATAAGCTTTACGGTAATTCATCGGAGTCAGTCCCGTCGTTTTTTTGAAGATACGGTTGAAATAAGCTTGGTCTTCAAAGCCCAGTTGGTAAGCTATTTCCTTAATTGGAGTCAACTCCGTCACTAGGCGAAGTTGTGCTTTCTCCATTCTTTTCTTGTTGATATAGCATAAAGGTGTCATTCTCATTTCCCGTTTGAAGATTCTGATCAGGTGGTCTTTGGACAGGCAGGATAGAGTAGCCAAAGCTTCAATGTCCGGTTTGGCATTCAGATGCGTGCGTATATAAGCCAAAACCCGGGTGATACGTTCGTCGGCTACGTATTTTTTCGGTTGTGCCTGATGCAGGAATTCTGCCAATAATTGGTAGATGATGCCGCGGGATTCCACCCGTGCATACAGTTCCCGCTGTTTGTTCTTCAGGATATTGCGGGTAAGTGCCGGACTATTGTCATAATATTGCGGATCGGTTTGCGTAAGTTCCAATCCCGGGCACAGTTTATTCAATTTCCGGATGTAGGAAAGCATTTCATTTGCCGTCCGGATTTCTGTCGGGAGTTCCCAGTCTTCCAGAATATCGTGGTCGGATTCATTATAGATGTGGATATAATAATGGCAAAACTCTCCATGGCAAACGTAACTGTGTGTGGTAAAGGCCGGAATAATATACATAAATCCGGGGTGCAAATCTTGTTTTTTGTCGGGTAACTCGATTTGTGCGTAGCCTTTCGTTACGTAATATATTCGGGTGAACGGACTACAGATGTTTTTGTAGTTCCAATTCTCTCTGCAACAAGCTTCTCCGATATGAAGCACGAGGAAGTGCATTTGGTCGATGTCGTTGTTCATAGATTTTGTATTTCGGCTTTTACGGAGGCAAAGATAATGAAAAAGCTTTTGACCAAAGAGGCTTGCACGATGTTTTTTCTTCGTTGGGAAAGATAAGAAGTCGATATAATCCTATTCTTTGACGGCTTAGTACCATTTTCCCGGAAATGGAATCACTAATTTTGCATCGGATGGACAAGAGAGTGTTTTCCGCAATATGATTATTCAAAAACTACCTTTAATATTATGAACAAGTATCCTAAGATTGGTATTCGTCCGACCATCGACGGTCGGCAGGGCGGTGTCCGCGAAAGTTTGGAAGACAAGACCATGAGTTTGGCTCGGGCTGTCGCAGATTTGATTTCTTCGCACGTGAAGTATAGCGACGGTACGCCGGTGGAATGCGTGATTGCCGACGGCACAATAGGGCGCGTAGGCGAGAGTGCGGCCTGTGCCGGGAAATTCGAGCGCGAGGGGGTAGGGGCTACGATTACCGTAACTTCCTGTTGGTGTTATGGCTCGGAGACGATGGACATGAATCCTTATTGGCCGAAAGCCGTATGGGGCTTTAACGGGACCGAGCGTCCGGGAGCCGTATATTTGGCTGCCGTATTGGCCGGGCACGCTCAAAAAGGATTGCCCGCTTTCGGCATCTATGGGCATGACGTGCAAGATTTGGATGACAATTCCATTCCGGCCGACGTGGCCGAAAAGATATTGCGTTGGACGCGTGCAGCCGTGGCTGTGGCCCAGATGCGCGGGCAAAGCTATTTGTCCATCGGCAGCCAGTGCATGGGTATTGCAGGCAGTATCGTGGACCAGAATTTCTTTCAGGAATATTTGGGCATGCGCAATGAAAGTGTGGACGAGACCGAAATCCTGCGTCGCATGGAAGAGGGAATATATGACCACGAAGAATATGATAAAGCTATGGCATGGACGGAGCAGTATTGCAAGTCGAAAGAAGGTTGGGATAAAAACCGTCCCGAACGGCAGAAAACCCGGGAACAGAAAGATGCTGATTGGGAATTTGTCGTGAAAATGACCCTTATCGTCCGTGATCTGATGCAGGGTAATCCCCGGCTTCGTGAGATGGGCTTCAAGGAAGAGGCCATCGGGCATAATGCCATTGCTGCAGGTTTCCAAGGACAGCGTCAGTGGACGGACTGGAAGCCCAATGGGGATTTCACGGAAGCTTTGATGTGCAGCACGTTCGACTGGAACGGTATCCGCAAGGCATACGTATTGGCTACTGAAAACGACTCCTGCAACGCAGTGGCCATGTTGTTCGGCAACCTGCTGACCGGTTGCGGGCAGATGTTCAGTGATGTGCGTACATATTGGAGTCCCGAAGCCGTGAAACGTGTGACGGGAAAAGAACTGACCGGTCTGGCAGCGGGGGGCATGATTCATTTGATTAACTCGGGTGCCACCACGTTGGATGCCACGGGTGAAAGTACCGATGCGGCAGGCAAACCCTGCATGAAACCTTGTTGGGAGATGACGGAAAAAGACGCTGAGGCTTGCCTGAAGGCCACTAACTGGTTGCCGGCCGACCGTGATTATTTCCGTGGAGGCGGTTTCTCTAGCAATTTTTTGTCGAAAGGAGGAATGCCTGTTACCATGTCGCGACTGAACTTAGTGAAAGGATTAGGCCCTGTGCTTCAGATTGCTGAAGGATGGACGGCCGATGTGGATTCGGAAATCCATGAAGTGCTCAACAAGCGTACCGACCCCACTTGGCCTACGACTTGGTTCGTGCCCCGTTTGTGCGACAAACCGGCTTTCCGTGATGTCTATTCCGTGATGAACAACTGGGGAGCCAACCATGGAGCCATCAGTTACGGCCACATCGGGCAAGATTTGATCACGTTGGCTTCGATGCTCCGCATTCCCGTCTGCATGCACAATGTGGAGGAAGACAAGATTTTCCGTCCGGCGGCGTGGAATGCGTTCGGCATGGACAAAGAAGGGGCTGATTATCGGGCATGTCAGGTATATGGTCCTATTTATAAATGATAAGTGAATAATGTTTAGTGTTTGAAAGTTGGCGGGATGTCCGGACAAGGAAACTTGTGAAAGTTTCCTTGTCCGGCCTTGCCGTCTATTTTTCATATTAATGTATTAATGGCTTTGAAAAACTGAAAAGAATATGATTACCGCAGAACAAATAGAAAAATTCATAGCTCAGGCTCACCGTGTGGGGGATGCCGGTTTGACCGTTTGCAGCAGTGGCAATCTGTCCTGGCGCATCGGAGAGGAGGCTTTGGTGTCTGGTACCGGTTCCTGGGTGCCCTCTTTGACAAAAGAGAAAGTAGCCGTATGCCGTGTGGCCGACGGGGAAGTCTTGAACGGGGTGAAGCCCTCGATGGAGAGCGGATTCCATCTCGGTGTCCTGCGCGAACGTCCCGATGTGGATGTCGTGCTCCACTTCCAGTCGCCTTACGCTACGGCGGTGGCCTGTATGAAGGAGATACCCCGAAACTTCAACGTGACGGCGGAGGTGCCTTGCCACGTGGGGAGCGAGATACCCGTGATTCCTTATTTCCGTCCCGGTTCTCCTGAGTTGGCGGAGCAGGTGAAGGCAGCTCTGAAAGACCATAATTCCTGTTTGCTGCGCAAGCATGGGCAGGTGGTGTGCGGGAAGGATTTCGACCAGGCTTTCGAGCGTGCCATGTTCTTCGAGATGGCCTGCCGCATCATCGTGCTCTCGGGAGGCCGTTATGAAGTCCTTTCGCAGGAAGAAATAGACGATTTGGAAACTTACATATTGGGCAAGAAACCATGAGTACGTTCTTGGCTGTGGATTTCGGAGCCGGAAGCGGACGGGTGATAGCCGGGCGCGTGTCCGGCGGGCAGTTGGAACTGGACGAATTGCATCGCTTCCCCAACCGGCAAGTACGGTTGGGCGGACATGTGTACTGGGACTTCCCTGCCTTGTTCGAGGAGATGAAAGAGGGTCTGCGCCGTGCTGCGGCCAAGTATGCCGATGTGGAAAGCATCGGTATCGACACGTGGGGTGTGGACTACGGGTTGGTGGACAGGGCCGGCAACCTGATGGGGAATCCCTTGTGTTACCGCGACGCTTCCACGGCCGACACTCCGGCGGAAGTGTTCGCCCGTATAGACGAGGCGGCGCATTACGCCGAAACCGGCATACAGGTGATGCCCATCAATACGATGTTCCAACTCTATGCCCGGAAAAAAGAGAATGAAGCTTGGTTGCGCGAAGCCCGCCACTTGCTTTTCATGCCCGATTTGTTTGCCTATTATCTGACTGGCGTACCCGGCAATGAATATTGTATCGCATCGACATCCGAACTTTTGGATGCACGTAAACGAACATGGAACATGCCGCTGATACGTGAACTGGGCTTTCCGGAACATCTGTTCGGCGAGTTGTTGGAGCCGGGAACTGTCCGTGGGACGTTGTGCCCGGAGGTGGCTGCCGAAGTCGGTTTGTCCCCGGGAGTCAAGGTGGTGGCCGTAGGTTCTCACGATACGGCCAGTGCCGTGCATGCCGTTCCTTTCCGCAAGGGAAAGGAGGCGGTCAGTGCTTTTCTCAGCTCCGGCACGTGGTCGTTGCTAGGGGTCGCTTTGGATGAACCTGTGTTGACCGAAGAAGCCCGTCGTGCAGGGTTTACCAACGAAGGCGGAGTGGGTGGCCGTATCCGTTTCCTGCAAAACATCACGGGCTTGTGGATATTGCAGTGCCTCGTCCGTCAATGGGAAGCCCGGGGATGGCGTGCCGACTATGATTTCCTGATAGCTGGGGCGGAACAAGTAGAAGACGTATCGTCCATAGATGTCGATGCACCGGATTTCAAGCATCCGGCTGATATGGAAAAGGCTATTGCGGGCTATTGCCGAGCCCGGGGAACGAAAGTACCGGTCACGCAAGGTGAATATGTGCGTTGCGTGTTGCAGTCGTTGGCTGAGCGTTACCGGATGGGGATACAACAAATGAACGCCTTGTTGTCCCGGCCGGTGGAGTGCCTGCATGTCATCGGCGGCGGATGCCGCAATCATTTGCTCAACCGCCTGACGGAAGAGGCTACGGGTATTCCTGTATTGTCCGGTCCTGTAGAGGCTACGGCTATCGGCAACCTGTTGGTACAGGTCGAAGCGTGCGGAAAAATCAAGAACAAGAACGAAATTCACATTATAATCTAAAAAAAACATGAAAGGTTATCAAGTAAAGCAATATAACGCACCGGTTAAGCGTTATTGTCAAACATTGGAGTTGCGGGACAATCCCGAATTGGTTGCCGAGTATCGTCGGCGCCATAGTCGTGAGGAAGCTTGGCCGGAAATCCGGCAGGGCATCCGCGAGGTGGGTATTTTGGAGATGGAAATCTACATCTTGGGCACTAAGCTCTTCATGATTGTGGAGACCCCGTTGGATTTCGATTGGGATGAGGCCATGGCCAAACTGGCCACACTGCCACGCCAACAAGAATGGGAAGACTATATGTCCGTATTCCAACAAGCTGATCCGGGTGCCTCTTCTGCGGAAAAGTGGAAGCCGATGGAGAGGATGTTTTACCTTTATGAATAGAAAACAGTAATAGACAAAGCTAATAAAAACAAGACATGAAAAGCATCGAAAAGAAAAAGATTGTCGGTGATGGCACATGGGCGGCTCTCATCCCTTTTATTTTGATTACGAGTTGTTTTGCGCTATGGGGGTTCGCCAATGATATAACGAACCCTATGGTGAAGGCCTTTTCCAAGATTTTCCGTATGAGCGTTACCGAAGGGGCACTCGTGCAGGTGGCTTTCTACGGGGGGTATTTTGCCATGGCCTTCCCGGCGGCGATATTTATTCGTAAGTATTCTTATAAGGCTGGTGTCATGATGGGATTGGGTTTGTACGCGTTAGGGGCTTTTTTGTTTTTCCCTGCCAAGTTGACCGGAGATTACTATCCTTTCCTGTTGGCCTATTTTATCCTGACTTGCGGGTTGTCGTTTTTGGAAACCAGTAGTAATCCTTATATATTGTCCATGGGGGCGGAAGAAACGGCCACGCGTCGGCTTAATCTGGCGCAGGCTTTCAATCCGATGGGTTCCTTGTTGGGTATGTATGTGGCGATGAATTTCATACAGAACCGTTTGCATCCGATGGACACGGCAGAACGCGCCCAACTTTCCGATGCCGATTTTGTTGCCATCCGAGATGCCGATTTGTCCACATTGATAGCTCCTTATTTGATGATAGGCTTGGTGACGTTAGGCGTATTGTTGCTCATCCGTTTCACGAAGATGCCACGTAACAATGACCAGACCCACAATATTGATTTTGTTCCCACTCTGAAGCGTATTTTCGCTGTGCCGCGTTATCGTGAGGGCGTATTGGCGCAGTTTTTCTACGTGGGGGCGCAAATCATGTGTTGGACTTTTATCATCCAATATGGTACGCGCTTGTTTATGGAGACGGGAATGGAAGAACAGGCTGCCGAGGTCTTGTCGCAAAAGTATAATATCATAGCGATGGCCATTTTCTGTACGAGCCGTTTCATTTGTACGTTCCTCCTGCGTTACCTCAATCCGGGGCTCCTGTTGCGTACGTTGGCCGTCGTGGCCGGGGTGTTGGCCATAGGAGTGATTTTCTTGCAGGATGTGTGGGGCATGTATTGCCTGGTAGGCATTTCGGCTTGTATGTCGCTCATGTTCCCGACGATTTACGGTATAGCCCTGCAAGGGTTGGGGGATGATGCCAAGTTCGGTGCTGCCGGTTTGATTATGGCTATTTTGGGCGGTTCGGTGTTGCCGCCGGTGCAGGCTGCCATTATCGACCTGCACACGCTTTGGGGCATGCCTGCCGTCAACCTGTCTTTTGTCCTTCCGTTCGTTTGCTTTGTCGTCGTGACGATCTATGGACACAGGGCTTACCGGAAGGGTTGGGCATAAGTCCGGTTGGATTATAATAGGTTTTAGACAGAAGAACATAAGCACATATTTTCAAGCCCTGAAGTTTGTTGTTCTTATGTTCTTTTGTCTTTTTGTCAAATTGCCACTTCTGCCTCTTGAAGATTCCGTTTTTTGAGGGTAGGGGCGTAATCGTATGGAAAGACGCGATTCTCGCGTGCCTTGCCCGAACCTTTGTGTCAGTCGTAAGGCTGTTTGAGGGTACTTTTGGCATCATGGAGGGAAATATCGTGCGCTCGTTGGTGAAGGATGCGTAAGACTTTTGCGGCACTTTCCGGGCATTGTGTCATCCGGTTTTTTACAATATCCGTTTCCGTTCTGTGGGAAAAAAGGGGGGTATGCCCGTTTCCGAATGCTGCGGACAGCCCGTTGGCGCGTCGG
Organism: Paraprevotella sp.; assembly: GCF_986071375.1. NCBI lineage: Bacteria > Pseudomonadati > Bacteroidota > Bacteroidia > Bacteroidales > Prevotellaceae > Paraprevotella > Paraprevotella sp. The sequence goes on from NZ_CFQRNQ010000009.1 coordinate 53,996, forward strand.
TATGCGGACGTTGGCGCGGTGGCCTGCGGAGAAAAAAAGTGTTTCTTGCTGAGGACGGAAAAAAGTTCGGCCTCGTTTTTTCTTAAAAATGCTGTAATCGGGTGAAAAACGAGCCTGAAATGCAAAATAGTGTTTCTGAAAAGGGGTGTAAAAGCACTTGGAACGCGTTTTTTATGAGACTTTCTTTTTGTCTAAAATGGGGTTGATGATTACATTATGTATCCGGATTGTCTGTTTTTGCAGCAAATGTCCAAATCTTCGGTTGCCTGATGTGGTTGCGGAAAGCCATTTTTTGTTTTGCTTCTGGTGCTATGGGATTGCATAAAATGTGCCGGAATATGGATGGCGCGGGTTTTTGCGAATCATGTCCGCTCTGGTTGGGTGCTTTGACGTTTGGGCATTTTGCTGTCAGTGAAAAATATGTCGATAAAATACTATTTATTGCAGATGAAGTACAAACTTTTTTTCATCTTAAGATGTATCTTTGCAAATAAATATTTCTTAATCTCATAATATTAATGGTAAATCCTATGTATATGAAAAATATTCCTGACAGGTTCAGATTGGGACTCTTGGGCAGGCGTGTGTCCTGTTGGGGGATAGCTGTGTTGTCTTCGGCCTGTTTGGCGGCACAGGAAGTGGTGGTTTCCGATTTCGAATGTGGGTTACAAGGTTGGGAAGTGGCGTTGGGAAAAGCTGAGCCGGTCAGTGACGAAGGAGCATACCGGGGGAAATCGGCCAAATTATCGCCGGGAACGACTTTCCGCTTGAAGGTGGCTTTGCAGCCTTCGTCGGCTTATGAACTTGCCGTACGCATGAAAACGGAAAGTGGGGCAGACAATGTGACGTTGCAAACTACCGGGTTAGGGAAAAACAACATCAGTATTTCTACGGCTTTGGCTGCTTGGACGGAGTTCAAGAAACCGTTTCATACTTCGGCAGGGCAAAAGGAGGCCGTGGTGGAAGTGATGTTTGAGAACAATCCGGAGGGCACGTGTGCCTGGTTGGACGACCTTCGTATTGTATGTACGGGAAAGTATCACGAGAAAACGTACGACGGGATTCCACCCGCTCCGATGCGTGAAGTGAAGACCGATTTGGGTGTTTCCATGCAGCCGGACGAGAAGATAAAATGGATGTTGGATGGCAAGTTGGGCATGTTCATCCACTGGGGGCTGTACGCAGGGCCGGGAAAGGGCGAATGGTATATGGAGAATCAAGGTGTCGGCATAGAGGAATACCGTAAATTGGCTTATCCCGAGTCTGGCGAGGAATATTTCGATGCCCGGGATTTCGATGCGGACAAGTGGATGCGGTTGGCTAAGAAAGCGGGAATGCGCTATGTGTGCCTCACCACTCAGCATCATGACGGTTACGCACTTTTTGAAAGCCAATATATGAACGCTTTTACTTCGAAGCAGACGCACAATAGGGATTTTGTGAAAGAATACGTAGAGGCTTGCCGTAGGGCCGGTTTGAAGGTCGGGCTTTACAAGACGCTGATTAACTGGCGTTTTCCAGGATATTATGACATTACGGGTACCAACTGTAATCCGGCGAACCGTTTCGGTTATACCACGGCATCATGGCATAAGGAGAACGCCAGGCTGATGAAGGAAGAACTTTATTGCCAGGTCAAGGAACTGATGACGCATTACGGGAAAATCGACCACTTGTTCTGGGATGGTGGTTGGATTGCCCAAAAGGGAACGGATGCGGAAGGAGCATCGTTTTGGGAGTCTGGAAAATACATGGACGAGAATAACGGGTGGCCGGTGAATCCTTACTTCCGTGATTATGATGAGGAAACCGGGAAGCCGTTGGGATTGATGGGTATCGTCCGGAAATACCAACCGGATATTGTGGTGAATCCGCGCAGCGGTTGGATAGGCGATTTCACCTGTGAGGAAGGCGGTGGAGCTGTGACGGGAGAGATTCGTTCCGGAGTGGTGGAAAAGTGCGTTTCTTTGGCACCCGGATGGGGATATAACAAGCAGATGGAGAATCTGTCGAGCATCATGCCTTTGAAGAAGGTGAAGCGTCTTTTTGCCGATTGCATGGTGCGCAATATGTGTTTCCTGTTGAATGTGGGGCCGGATCGGCATGGCAACGTCGCTCCTTTGGTGGAACAGCGTATGCTTGAGTTTGGCGAATGGGTGAACGCGACGCGTGAAGCTGTTTATGGTACGCGTGGCGGACCTTGGCAGCCAGTGGACGGACAGTATGGCTTTTGTTACAAAGGCAATATGATTTATATTTATTTCCTCGGAGGTTATGGGGATGATACTTTTGTCCTGCCTCGGTTGGATAAAGGGATGAAAGTGAAACGGGCATACAACGTTTATACCAAGCAGCCGTTGCAATACAGGCAAAAGGGGCGGGGAGTGACGTTGAGGGGCATTCGTCCCGTAAAAGAAGACTTGACGGTTGTGGCCGTGGAGTTGAATCGTCCGGTGAGAAAATGAGAGATAAATGGAAAAGCCTATAAAATCCTATTTTAAATTGAGATAGTGCAATCCTGTTTTAAGGATAAATATTTAAATTTGCATCCAAAACCAAATAAATGAGATGATGAGAAACAAATGGATGATGTCTTTGTGCTGTGGAGCGGCGATGCTTGTGTGTGTGCCCGTTGCAGCACAGCAAAATGTACAGCCCGAACCGATGCAAACGGGCAAATACCAACCGACGTGGGAATCTTTGGCGGCATACGAGTGCCCGGACTGGTTCCGCGATGCCAAGTTCGGCATTTGGGCGCATTGGGGACCGCAGTGCGAACCGGAGTCGGGCGATTGGTACGCTCGCCACATGTATTATCCGGGACATTGGCAGCACGACGTGCACGTGAAGAAATACGGCAATCCGAAGGAGTTCGGGTTCAAGGATGTGATTAACGAATGGAAGGCAGAGGAGTGGCAACCTGATTCCTTGGTGCGTTTTTACAAGAGCGTGGGTGCCCGTTATTTCATGGCATTGGGTAACCATCATGACAATATGGACCTTTGGGACAGCAAATACCAACCGTGGAACTCCGTGAACATGGGGCCGAAACGGGATGTGGTCGGAGAATGGGCTGCGGCTTGCAAGAAATACGACTTACCGCTCGGCGTGAGCATCCATGCCTCGCATGCCTGGACTTGGTTGGAAGGTTCTCAGGATTTCGATGGCAAGTTGACGAAGACCGACGGGAAAGGAAAATGGTGGGAAGGTTATGACCCGCAGGATTTGTACGAACAGCGGCACGAACGGAGCAAGGACAGCAAGAATGTCGGAACCATTCATTCGCAGTGGGCATGGGGCAACGGGGCTTCGCAGCCTTCGGAAGATTTCAAGACGAAAATATATAACCGGACGTTGGATGTAGTGAACCGTTACCATCCCGACGTGTTGTATTTCGATGATACCGTGTTGCCGTTTTATCCCATCAGTGACGAGGGGGTGAGGATTCTGGCCCACATGTATAACACGAGCCTGAAAGAGAACAAGGGGAAGATGCGTGCCGTGGTGACGGGCAAAATACTTGAGGACAAGCACAAGGAGGCCATGGTGTGGGATGTGGAGCGCGGCATACCCGACCGTCCGCAGGAGAAAGCTTGGCAAACGTGTACTTGCTTGGGTAACTGGCATTATGAACGGAGCGTGTACGACCGTAACGGGTACAAGCCTGCAAGCCAAGTGGTAAAGATGTTGGTGGATATCGTGAGCAAAAACGGTAACCTCTTGTTGAGTGTGCCTTTGAGGGGAAGCGGTGCCATAGATGAGAAGGAAGTGGCTATCCTTAAAGATATTAAAGCGTGGATGGATGTCAATGGAGAAAGTATTTATGGTACGCGCCCGTGGAACGTATTTGGTGAGGGGCCTTTGGCAGAGGCTGCCAACCCGATGAAAGCCCAAGGGTTCAATGAAGGACAGAATTATACGGCAAAGGATGTACGTTTTGTGCAGAAAGGCAAGAAGATTGTATATGCCACGGCTTTGGGATGGCCCGAAAGCAAAGTAATCATGATGAAAAGCTTCCGTAAAGGTTCTCCTTATTATAAAGGAAAGGTAAAAAGTGTGGAGTTGTTAGGTTACGGAAAGGTGAAGTTCACTTGTGGCGAAGATGGCCTGAAAGTGACGTTGCCGGAGGGGAAGACGAATGGCATAGCACCGGTATTGAAGGTAAAATTGGTATAATGAATGAGTCGGCATATCGGCTTTTATGAGAGAAGGATGCCGTAAAGATGTGACATGCCTGCTGAATCGTGGAAGAGACAGTGGGCATGCCTGTTTTTATCTACAGGGTGCTTTATGCTTTCCGATAGTATCCCCTTTTGCGGATTTCCTGCCAGACCGCTTCGTCCAATCCGTAAGAGGCATCTTCACCTTGGGAGATGAGACGGCGGAGTTCGGTGGAACTGATGTCGATGAGCGGGGTTTCCGTGAGCCGGACTCCGGAGGGCAGGGACGCGGTCTGCACCGGATAACCGGGGCGGGGGTAGACCAAGATGCGATGGTGGCTTAGAATCTCGTCCGGTTTCTTCCAATCCTTGAAAGCAAGCCAGTTGTCGGCACCGATGACTAATGTAAAAAGCCGGTCGGGATAAGCTTGCCGCAGGGCGGCCAAGGTGTCTGCCGTGTAGGATGGACGGGGCAGGCGGAACTCGAAATCGCTCACTTTGAGGCAGGGATGTTCCCGTACGGCCATGCGGGCCAACTCCAGACGGCTATTTTCATCCAACAAATCGGGAGACGATTTTTTGAATGGATTCTGGGGAGATACCATAAACCACAATTCATCCAACCCTTCATCCCGGCAAAGGCGTTCGGCCAGTTCCACGTGTCCCCGGTGGATAGGATTGAAAGACCCCCCGTAGATGCCCGTTTCCGTCATGCCCTTTCGTGGGATTTATGTTGGAAATGGGGTCTCCGGTGACGTTTGCGGTGCCACCATACGTAGATGATATAGGCTTGCACCACAGCCAACACGCCCATGGCTATAGTGATTTCGGTCCATTGCAGAAGGGCTGCGGCGATGGTGGTTATCAGGCACAGGACGAACAGTATGATGCTGGTCTGTAAGTTCCTTTGGATGGTTTTATCGTCCATGGAATATGGGTTTTATGGGTGCAAGAAGGCTTTCAAGCGGGCCAGTGCTTCGGCCTTGGCCTTTTCGAGGTCGTCGTTTACGACAATCGTATCGAATTTGGGGGCGAAGGTCAGTTCGTATTCCGCCCGTGCGATGCGGTCGTCTATGACTTCCGGCGTATCCGTGCCCCGGTTTTCCAATCTGCGGCGAAGTTCTTCCACCGAGGGCGGTTGGATGAACATGCTCAAGGCGCGGTCGCCATAAAACTCTTTGATGCGGCATCCACCGTGCACGTCCACGTCGAATACTACGTTTTGTCCGGCTTCCAGTTGCTTTTCCACTTGTGCTTTCAAGGTTCCGTAGAAGCGATCTTTGTAGACTTCTTCGTATTCTAAAAATTCGCCGTTGGCGATGCGTTGGCGGAATTCTTCGGGCGTGAGGAAGAAATATTCCACCCCGTCACGTTCCGTTCCCCGTGGCGGGCGGCTGGTTGCACTGATGCTGAAAGCCAAATTCAAGTCCTGCCCCATCAGATAATTGATAAGCGTGCTTTTCCCGCTGCCGCTGGGAGCGGAAAAGATAATCAGTTTGCCTGTCATTTTCGTCAGTATGGTTACATTACGTTGAGCACTTGCTCTTTGATTTGTTCCAGTTCGTCTTTCATCTTCACCACGATGTTTTGCATTTCTGCCAGATTGCTCTTGCTTCCCGTCGTGTTGATTTCACGTCCCATTTCCTGGGCGATGAAGCCTAACTTCTTGCCTTGTCCATGCCCGTTTTCCATGGTCTCCACGAAATATTTCAAGTGGTTGGCCAGACGCTGTTTCTCTTCGTTGATGTCCAGTTTCTCGATATAATAAATCATTTCCTGCTCCAGGCGGTTCTTGTCGTATTCCACATTGGGAATCGTTTCCAAGGTTTCCACCAGGCGTTGGCGGATGCGTTCGGTGCGGCTTTGCTCATACGGCTCGATGCTTTTCAGCAAATCACCTATGTTTTGTATCTTCTCGGTGAATTTCTTTTGCAATGCGGCACCTTCCTGTTTACGGAAGTCCACGAGCTTGCCGATGGCTTCCTTGATGGCGGTCCGTACGGCATTCCATTCCTCCTCGTCCAATTCTTCCACTTCCGTGCGGGTCATGACATCAGGCAGGCGCAATAACGTGGCGAACCAGTCGGCCGGAAGAGGAATATGCCGTTCTTCACTGATTTGTTTAATCTGTTGGTAATAGTTGTCCAAGATAACGCCGTTGATAGGTGTAGCCGTTTGCGTGTCGTCTTTTTCCACCCAGATAGTGAAGTCCACTTTTCCGCGCTCCAACGTCTGGCTGATCATGGCACGGATTTCCATTTCCTTTTCCCGATAGAGCGGTACGATACGTGCAGAAAGATCTAAAGCCTTGCTATTGAGGGATTTGATTTCCACGTGTATCTTTTTGCCTTTCACTACGGCAGTCGATTTGCCGTAGCCCGTCATTGATTGAATCATGATTTAATAATTATTTTATGCAAAAGTAGGAAAATAATAGGATAAAATGGTAACTTTGCGGAGTTATTCTAAGGAAAAAATAGTTTATGTCTTGTATACTGCATATTGAAACGAGTACGAAGGTTTGCTCGGTAGCCGTCACGGAAGACGGGGCGGTATTGTTTGAAAAAGTAGACAAAAGCGGGCCTTCACATGCGGTGCAGTTAGGTGTTTTTGTGGACGAAGCTATCTCTTATATCGACAATCACGGAATTCCTTTTGATGCGGTGGCAGTGAGTCAGGGGCCGGGTTCATATACGGGATTGCGTATCGGTGTGTCGATGGCCAAGGGCATCTGTTATGCCCGTGGTTTGAAGTTGATAGCTGTCCCGACGTTGGAACTGTTGTGCGTGCCGGTGTTGCTCTATCACGAAGATTTGCCTGAAGACGCTTTGCTATGTCCTATGATAGATGCGCGCAGGATGGAAGTGTATGCCGCTTTGTACGACAGGGCCTTGGGACCTGTACGGGCCATCGGGGCCGACATCGTGGACGGAAGCACTTACCAAGACTTTCTGAATGAGCGGCCCGTCTACTTCTTCGGTGACGGGGCTGAGAAGTGCAAGGTCGGGATTACGCACCCGAATGCGCGTTTCCTTCCGGAGGTCCTGCCTTTGGCACGGAACATGGGGCCTCTGGCCGAGAAGGCTTTCGCACTGGGCCGATTTGAAGATGTGGCTTATTTCGAGCCTTTCTATTTGAAAGAATTTGTAGCTTCAAAACCGAAAAAACTTTTGTAAATGATATATAATACCCAACGCAAGAAATTACCGATGCCGGAGTACGGGCGCGGCATTCAGGAAATGGTGGATTATGCGCTCACATTGGAAAACCGTGAGGAGCGTCAACGTTGTGCCCGCACGATAGTCTCGATAATGGGAAATATGTTTCCGCATTTGCGTGATGTACCGGATTTCAAGCATAAATTGTGGGATCATTTGGCTATCATGGCCGATTATAAGTTGGATATTGATTATCCGTACGAAGTGACGCCCAGAAAAGTAGGAGGGGACGGTAAGCCGTCTCCTATGGCTTATCCGATGAAAAAGATCCGTTATCGTCATTACGGGGCTTTGTTGGAAGCGTTGATACGCAAATTGGCCGAGATGCCGGAGGGTGTGGAACGGGAAGAACTGACGATGTTGGTAGCCGGGCAGATGAAACGGAGTTTGGGAAATTGGAACAAGGATGCCATGGACGATGACAAGGTGGCTCTGGATTTGGACCATTATACGCATGGTTCCGTGCATTTGGACAAAGAACGGTTCCATCTATTCTTCGACCAATACGATAAGGTCCAACCGGGGCGTGCTCCTGTGGCCTATCGCAATGTTGGGCGGAAGAACAAACGGAAAAATTAAGCGGCGGTTCTGTTTGTATGGCTTCATTTATCATAGAGGGCGGTCGTCGTTTGACCGGAGAGATTGTACCCCAAGGCGCGAAGAACGAAGCCTTGCAGGTGATTTGTGCGACATTGCTTACTTCAGAACCGGTACGTATCAAAAACATACCCGACATCTCGGATGTGAACAACCAAATCCGATTGTTGGAAGATGTAGGTGTGAAAGTCACGCGGAATGCTCCGGGCGACTTTACTTTCCAGGCCGACGAGGTGAACATGGAATATGTGCAGAGCGATGAGTTCCTGGCGCGTTGTACCAAACTGCGGGGAAGCGTGATGCTTATCGGGCCGATGATAGCCCGTTTCGGCCGTGCCATGGTGGCTAAACCGGGGGGAGACAAAATAGGACGCCGTCGGTTGGACACACATTTCCTCGGAATCCAGAAACTGGGGGCCAAGTTTGATTACGACATCCGCCGGGGCGTGTACGACATTCATGCCGGGCGCTTGTGTGGTACGTATATGTTGCTCGACGAAGCCTCGGTCACGGGTACGGCCAATATCATTATGGCTTCGGTGTTGGCTACGGGTACGACAACGATATATAATGCCGCGTGCGAACCTTATATCCAGCAACTTTGTCATTTGCTCAACCGTATGGGGGCGAACATCAGCGGAATAGCTTCCAACCTGCTCACCATCGTAGGAGTGGATGCGCTTCATGGTGCCGCACATACGGTTTTGCCGGACATGATAGAGGTGGGCAGCTTCATTGGCATGGCGGCCATGGTGGGCGACGGTATCGGCATCAAGAATGTGTCGTATGATAATTTAGGCATCATTCCTTATACTTTTAGCCGTCTGGGCGTGCAAGTGCTTCGTCATGGAGATGATTTGTTCATCCCGAGGCATGACCATTATGAGATTGATTCTTTCTTGGACGGTTCGTTCATGACTTTGAGCGACGCACCGTGGCCGGGACTGACCCCGGATTTGTTGAGTGTGTTGCTCGTGGTGGCTACACAAGCCAAAGGTACGGTGTTGATTCACCAGAAGATGTTCGAGAGCCGCTTGTTCTTTGTGGACAAGTTGATTGACATGGGTGCACAGATTATCCTTTGTGACCCGCATCGGGCCGTGGTGGTCGGGCACGACCATCAAATCCGTTTGCGTGGCGGACGCATGACGTCGCCTGACATACGTGCCGGAATTGCCCTATTGATAGCCGCCATGAGTGCAGACGGGACGAGCCGTATCAGCAATATCGAACAGATTGACCGGGGATACGAGAATATCGAATCGCGTCTGGCGGCATTGGGAGCTTGCATCAAACGTGTGGAAGAATGATACGTGAAGACGAAGTATATAAAATAGGTATGTTGACCAAGACACACGGGGTGTCGGGGGAATTGAACATGGCCTTTACGGACGATGTGTTCGACCGTGTGGAAGCGGAGTATGTGGTATGCCGTATGGACGGGATACTGGTGCCTTTCTTTATGGAAGAATACCGCTTTCGGAGCGATACGACGGTCTTGATGAAATTCGAAGGGGTGGATACGGAGGAGCAGGCACGCCGCATGGTCGGCGTGGAGGTTTATTTCCCGAAGGCCCTGACGGAAGAGGTACATGAGGGAGAATATACGTGGAGTTACTTCACTGGTTTCACAGTTGTGGACACGGTTCATGGTGAATTGGGACAGGTGGAAGCGGTAGACGAATCTACGTTGAATATCCTTTTTGAAGTCGCTACCCCTTCCGGCGGGAAGATTTTGCTTCCGGCCGGTGAAGATTTGGTGGATGATATCGACCATAAAAACCGTAAGATTTACATGACTTTGCCCGATGGCCTTTTGGCTTTGGGTGAATGAGAATAATACCTTGGATGAATACGAACGAGAAAAAAAAGATTGCGATATTAGGTTCCACGGGATCTATCGGGACGCAGGCCTTGCAAGTCATCGAGGAACATTCCGATTTGTATGAGGCGTATGTACTGACGGCAAACAACCGGGTGGAGCTGTTGATAGAACAGGCACGCCGTTTCATGCCCGAAGCGGTAGTCATTGCCAATGAGGACAAGTATGAGGTGCTGCGAGATGCGTTGGCCGACTTGCCCGTTAAAGTGTATGCCGGGGCGGATGCGCTTTGCCAGATTGTGCAGGAAAGACCGGTGGACGTGGTGCTGACGGCCATGGTGGGATTTGCAGGATTGAAGCCGACCATCAGTGCCATAAAGGCCGGTAAGGCCATAGCTTTAGCCAATAAGGAAACATTGGTCGTGGCCGGAGAATTGATTAACCGTCTGGCAAATGATTACCATGCAGACATCATTCCGGTGGATTCGGAACATTCCGCCATTTTCCAATGTCTGGCTGGTGAGGTAAGCCCTGTGGAGAAGATTATCCTTACAGCTTCGGGCGGTCCTTTCCGCACGTTTTCCCGTGAACAGTTGGCTATGGTGACCAAAGCCCAGGCTTTGAAACATCCGAATTGGTCGATGGGGGCGAAAATTACCATCGACTCCGCGTCGATGATGAACAAGGGCTTTGAAGTGATAGAGGCCAAATGGTTGTTTGGCGTCGAGCCGGGACAGATACAGGTGGTGGTACATCCACAGTCTATCGTGCACAGTGCCGTGCAGTTTGCCGACGGGGCGGTCAAGGCTCAGTTGGGAGTGCCGGACATGCGTGTGCCCATACAATATGCTTTCTCTTATCCGTTGCGTTTGCAGAGTTCATTCGAAAGGTTGGACTTGTTCCGGATAGGTACGCTTACTTTCGAGGAGCCGGACACCTGTCGTTTCCGGAATCTGGCTTTGGCGTATGAAGCCTTGTACGAGGGTGGGAACATGCCTTGCATTGTCAATGCGGCTAACGAAGTTGTCAACCGTGCCTTTTTGGAGGATCGTATCGGTTTCTTGCAGATGAGCGATGTGATAGCCAATACGATGCGGGAAGCTTCTTTCATAAAGGAACCCACGTACGAGGATTATTTGCAGACAGATGCCGAGGCACGCCGGATTGCGGCAGAGTACGTCGGGACATGTTAAACAAAAACAAAACAAACACAATATTACATGGATGCAACATTGATTAAAGCCCTCCAGTTGGTGCTCTCGCTTTCGATTCTCGTAGTGCTTCACGAGGGGGGACATTTCTTTTTCTCCAAACTCTTCCGCGTGAAAGTGGAGAAGTTTTTTCTTTTTTTCGATCCTTATTTCCACTTATTTAGTACGAAAGACAAATGGTTTACCCGTTTGTTTCCCAAGTGCAAGGACAATGAGACCGAGTACGGTGTCGGTTGGCTTCCCTTTGGAGGCTATGTGAAGATTGCCGGCATGATAGACGAAAGCATGGACACCGAGCAGATGAAAAAACCGGTGCAGCCGTGGGAGTTCCGTGCCAAACCGGCGTGGCAACGCCTGCTCATTATGATTGGAGGCGTAGTAGTCAATTTCCTTTTGGCTTTGTTCATTTACACCATGATTCTTTTCCATTGGGGCGAACAGTATGTTCCGGCCAAGGATATGACGATGGGATATCAGTTCAACGAACAAGCGGAACGGTTAGGTTTCTGTGACGGGGATGTCTTGTTGGCGGTGGACGGTGAAGAAATCCGGAAATGGGACGGTTCCGTTTACCGTGCCGTATCGGAAGCCCGTGAAGTGACTGTGTTGCGTGGGGGCAAGGAAGCAAACTTGACAATGCCGGAAGATATGAACATGTTGGAGATGCTCAAGTCCAATCCGCCGTTCATGGTTCCTTTCATTCCCTCGGTCATAGATTCTGTTCTTCCTTCCTCTCCGGTGTATGAAGCCGGAATCCGTAGTGGTGACCGCATCGTGGCGATGGATGGGAAGCCGGTGGCTACGTGGAGCGACTTTGACGAAATTATGAGAGCACGCATGGAACCTTTGATGGCCGAAAGCCCGTCCCATGAGGATAGCGTGCGTCTCAGTCGCCTGTCTGTGGTTTACCAGTCGAAAGATGGCACTCGTACGGATACCGTTACATTGGAACTTGGGGCGGATTACAAATTAGGATTGTTGAAACAAACCCTTTCGGCATATTATAAACCAATAAAGGTTGACTATGGTTTCTGGGCCAGTATTCCGGCCGGTGTTTCCCATGGGATAGATGTACTTTCCGGATATGTAAGCGACTTGAAGTACTTATTTACGGCCGACGGAGCGAAAAGTGTGGGCAGTTTCATCACTATCGGGAGCATTTTCCCTGCTACGTGGGACTGGCTGACGTTTTGGGAAACCACAGCTTTCCTGAGCCTGATGCTGGCCTTCATGAACATCCTGCCCATTCCGGCGTTGGACGGTGGTCACGTGCTGTTCCTCGTTGCCGAGATGATTCTTCGCCGCCCGCCTAGCGACAAGTTCCTCGAACGTGCCCAAGTGGTAGGTATGGCTTTGATCATGGGTCTTATGGTGTTGGCTTGTTATAATGATATTGTGAGGTTCTTATTGTAACATCTTTGTCGTATCTGATACAACGTTCCGGTAAATTCTTGATTTAGGTCAAGAATTTACCGGAATTCATTTCTAAATGATTATTCATCCTTGCGGGATAAACGTCCTGTTTGTATCTTTGTATCACGAAAAAGAGATTAATAGGTAATTGTTTTAAGGTAAAGATACGCGTTAGGTTACGGTTTGTTTAAGGTAAAAAGATTATTTTTTCAGATGGATACATATATATGGCACGTGTTGTTTGCTTGTCTGGTGGCGGCTGCGCTTTGCATAGGCACGTTGGTGGTGACGGTCAGGCACGGACATTTATAATGATAAGATGGAGAGAAAGAAGATGGAAAGAGAAATGCCGAAAGATCCGATGATGTTGATGAGTTTCATCAATATGAAGTTGCGTGATTTTTATCCGACGCTCGATGCTTTATGCGATGATATGGACGTGGACCGTCAGGAATTGGAAGGCAAGATGGCCGAAGCCGGTTTGGAATATAATGCGGCAGCCAATAAGTTCTGGTAACACACAAACACAATCAATTATAGTAGACGTCCCCTTCTTGCCGCAACGGCTATGAAGGGGACGTTGTTTCCTTATGATGTAAAAAGTGGGTAGTGGCTCAATCTTGTTCCTTATTGCCCGTGTCTCGCTTGTTCTCAAGCATGTCCACTTCAATCTTGCGCAGATAAAATTTGACTTTGGCTCCCAGTTCGTCAAAACGTTGTTTGAGATGGAATACTTCCGTGCGTTGTCGGTAATATTCGGCATTATTTCCCCGTCGTTTTTCTGTTTCCAGTTTTTTCAGTATTTCCTGTTCTGCCATCAAGGTGCTGTCCATTATGGCCAACGTATCTTGTGCCGCAAGGAGTTCGATGCTGTCCATTACGATAATGCCGGTGGCGCGGGCTTTAAAGGCCGTAGGGAAAGTTTCACGCATGGCCAGAATACTGTCTTTGGCAGCTACGTAGTTTCCTTCTGTCATTAAGGTACGCGCGGCATCAATCATACGGCCTGCGTATTCTTCTTCCTTATCTTCTTGGCCTGTACAGGAACAGGCGATAACAGGAAGCAATAAGGTGTATAATGCTTTTCTCATAGGCTTTTTGTCACAGAGTTCGTTTTACAAAAGTACCATTTTTTGAGGGAATAATTCAAACCGATGCGCAAAAAATCGTATTTTTGCAATTATTTTATGGTATTTTTGAAGAATGAGGAATTTGACGAAGGAAGATTTGCGACATTTGTTGGACAAAAAGATATTCCATCAAATATCGGAAGTGGCTGATGAGCAGGGTGTGGAATGCTATGTCGTAGGCGGTTATGTGCGTGATCTTTTTCTGGAGCGTCCTTCGCAGGACATCGATGTCGTGACGGTGGGGAGCGGCATAGCTTTGGCAAAGGCCCTGGCCGGCAGGTTAGGGCGAGGTGCACGCCTGAGTGTGTTCAGCAATTTCGGTACGGCACAAGTCAAGTTCCGGGGGATGGAGGTGGAGTTCGTGGGAGCACGGAAGGAGAGTTACAGCCATGACTCGCGCAAGCCGGTGGTGGAAGACGGGACGTTGGAAGACGACCAGAACCGCCGTGATTTCACGATTAACGCGTTGGCCGTATGTTTGAACCGTGAACGGTTCGGGGAACTGGTCGACCCGTTCGACGGCGTGTGGGACATGGAAGACCGCCTCATCCGTACGCCGCTCGACCCCGACATCACTTTCAGCGACGACCCGCTGCGTATGATGCGTTGTGTGCGTTTTGCCACCCAACTGAATTTTTATATAGACGAAGAGACGTTCGAGGCACTGGAACGGAACCGGGAACGGATAAAGATTGTCTCCCGCGAGCGTATTGCCGATGAATTGAACAAGATAATGATGACCCCTACGCCTTCGAAGGGTTTCGTGGAGTTGGCCCGGTGCGGCTTGTTGCCTCTCATTTTTCCTGAGTTGGCAGCTATGGAGGGGGTGGAAAAGGTAAAAGGACGTGCGCATAAGGACAATTTCTACCACACGCTTGAAGTGCTCGATAATATTTGCCGGCACACGGATAATTTGTGGTTGCGTTGGGCGGCCCTCTTGCACGACATCGGCAAACCGCGTACGAAACGTTTTGACCCTGTGGCGGGGTGGACTTTCCACAACCATAACTTTATCGGTTCCAAGATGGTGCCGGACATTTTCCGGAAGATGAAGCTGCCGATGAACGAGAAGATGAAATATGTGCAAAAGATGGTGGAGCTGCACATGCGCCCCATTGTCATTGCCGATGAGGAAGTGACAGATTCTGCCGTGCGTCGCTTGTTGTTCGAAGCCGGTGATGACATCGAGGACTTGATGACACTTTGCGAGGCTGATATTACCTCGAAGAACGCCCAACGTAAACAACGTTTCTTAGACAATTTCAAATTGGTACGCCGCAAGTTGGTGGATTTGGAGGAGCGCGATCGCGTGCGCAACTTCCAGCCTCCGGTTTCGGGAGAGGAGATTATGGCGGTGTTCGGACTGCCTCCTTGCCGTGAAGTCGGTAGCCTGAAGAGTGCAATTAAGGATGCGATTCTCGACGGTGTGGTGCCGAACGAGCACGATGCGGCATACGAGTTCATGCTCCGTCGGGCGGTAAAGATGGGACTTAAACCGGTTGGCACTTCAGAAATAGGAGGAGCACCTTCTGCATCGGTAAAGGAAGAAGTTTGACAGCCGGAGGAGACTGTGGCTTCTTTTGCCATGGGTGGCCGCTTTCTTTTTAATTAACTGTGATACAGTTTGGTAGATAGTTAGTTCTCGAACGGAAGAGAATGACGTTTCGTTCTGCGCCAAACGAAAAATCAATCTCAGCCAAACGATTTCTCATTCTCAGCCGAATGAAATTCCGTTCTCAGGAGATTTTCATTTGGGGCGGAGGGACGATGAAAATCATATACATGTGAAACAAAGTTCCTGGACGGGAAACCAACAATGCGGCGGAGCCGGATGCTTTCCTGCCCCGCCGTATCGTTGGTAGGTTGAGGGCTTATCTTGTCAGCGAGAACCGCAGGCTGAACCCGAAATCCTGCGTGATGGTGGGATAAGCGTTGGACGAGAGCAACGGTTGGTTGCGTTGGCGGTCGTAGTAGAGGCTCAATGTGACGTAACGGCTCATCGTGTAGTCCGCACTGAACGAGGCTTTGATGGCTTTGTTGCCGCTTGTAGCTTCCGACAGCGAAGTCTGTATGTTGCGCGTAATGGCATCTTGGTTGCGGAACGAGAAGTCGAAACGCAGGTTCAGGTCGTGGCTGATGACTCGGCTGTTTTTTGCCGAAGTCCCGCTCTTGCGGGTATTGTTCCGGTTGTTGGCCGCGTTCGTTTGTTTGTTGTTGCTTCCCCTCCCGGCTTTCTTGCGTCGGCCTCCAAAGAGGGACGAGAACTTGAAATCATTGATTTTATAGCCCCATCCGATGACGAAGTCGTTGCTGCACGCCTCATTCAACTGCGCTGCGGTCATACTCAGGGTGAGTACGCGTGTCTTGCGGTATTCCACCTTGAAAGTCATGTTGTTGTTCAACGTCATGTCCAATCCGGCCAAAGGGGAGAAGGCTTCGTTGATGGATACGGAACTGATGTCGTACATGCTGCTTGGGATGATGGCATTGTCCGTGGTGTTTTGTATGAATCCTAAGTCGCCCATGTACTCCATCCAACTGCTGTACGTATTGTAAGCCCCCACGGAGTAGATGCTCTTGTAAGAGTGGTTCAGGGTTACGCTCTTGAAATGGTCCCGTATCCATGGCAGGTAGGCCAGGCCTTTGTAGGATACGGTCCAGTTGGGCAGCATGCGTGCCAGGTTCGGGAAAATGTCCAACGGGGAGTTGATGTCACCTCCCCCGGTGTAAGCGGCCAGGAAAGCCGGTATCATTACGTCGGACGAATACTTGTCTACCGTACCGTTGGCAGGGTCGAACTTGCCCTGTAACCCGGTGGCAGCCGGATAGGTGGCATTGGCGTAGCGGGCTTCCACACGGCTTTGGAACGTGTTGAGGTATTGTTGGAAACGGGCGAATGTCTTGCTGCTGTATCCGTTTCCGGCATCGCCCCGGCTTTCGAAGGCCGATTTGATGGAAATGGTGGTCATCGTGAAGCTGCCGCTTTGCGTGGTGGGCATGCCCGCATACATATATTGTATGCTCTTGTTGCTGTTCACCGTACGGCTGGCGTTCAAGTCAATCTTCAAGTCCGGGATAGGTTCCAACGTGGCTTTAATCTGGAGATCCTCCATGGCGTTGGTGGTGGCCGGCGTGCTGATGCTGTCATTGTTGAGCAGCCAGCCCCGTTCGTTGGCCTTGTCGATATAGCTTTCGCCAGTGAAACCGAAGGCAAAGTCCAATCCCGGTTGCATGCCGCCGCCCGTGCGTTGCCCGAGCATGTCGCCCACGTTGGGCAGGAACCCGGGTAAGGACATGGCAAACGTGTTACGGTAGCTGACACTGACGTTGCGCACCATCATCAGGAAGCGTGTAGCTCCTTGTAAGTAGGGGTACCAGGGCTTTTCCCTGGCCGGTGTCTTGGCTATGACGTTGACACGCAGTTTTACGGAGTCCATGTTCAGGATGCGAATCTTGTTCTTGTCCAGTTTCTTGAACTTGATCGGGTAGCGGTGTCCGGCAGCGGTTACGGCGGTGACGCGTATGCGGCGGCTTTTTTGGTTGTGCGCCAGTTCCACGGTCGTGTCGGGCTTCAGGGTGATTTCACCGGCGAATCCCTTGAACTTCGGGTTTTTCACCTTGGCGTTGGCCGTGCCTTTGGCATTGTCTGCCGGTTTGCTGCCCGGTTTGTCCTTCCCGTCTTTGTTTTGCCCGTCTTTTCCCTTGGCGGCAGCTTCCTTCTCTTTTTCTTTTTGTGCCTTGGCCTTCTCCCGTTCACGGTTGCTTTTGTCCTTGGCTTTCTTTCGTTCGCTGGCCGAGAATTTCTTGTTGACCTCTTTCAGGAAAGAAGAGAAATTATACAGCGTTTCCAGGTTGAAGCGCCCGTTTATCGTAGCCGAACGTTGGTTGTTGATGGTGTTGCCGTAGGAAGTCCCGTCTTCCAGTTCCATGCCGCGTTCCCAGGAATAGTTGGCCGTGTAGTTCCCGTCAAGCGAAATCCACGAGAAGCACGGGATTTTCTCCAAAGGCACTTTGTAGGAGGCCGTAAAGTCCTGTTGGTAGTCAAGCGGCGTACCGAAACCCTTGATGCTGTGCCATACGGAATCTTTCCATGCGTGGTATTGGTCGGCGTAGAGGTCCTTGTTGACCGGAACGTTCGGTTCTTCGATTTCCGCATGGGTGGCGGAATTGAACGAGAAATGAAGGTTTTTGGTCAAATCCCATTTCAGGCTGAAATCACGATTCCACAGGAATTCTTTGGAGAAGGAGAGAGGGAGCGACGTTGGGTCTTCCAGATTCTCGATGTCCCGTTCCTGGTACTCGTAATAGTTTCGCAGGATGTTCGTGTTGAAGCTGATGTTTTGCGGCAAGTAGTTAAAGTTCTGGTCGCGGATGATGTCCCACCATTTGCTCTTGCTTTTAATCATCTTCTTGAACGGCTCGAAAGGCTTGTATTCGGGAGAATAGTTGTAGTTGAACGCTCCGTTCCAGTTCTTTTCCGTTTCCCAAGCCGTGGTTTCGCCCGTTTTGTTAGACTCGCTGTGCGAATAGCTGAACGAGAAGTTGGCAGGGTCGTAGGGCATGGGGTGTTTGGGCGTGGCGATGTTGAATTTCACGTTGCTCAGGCTGAAGTTCTTGTTCGTGGTTTCCGTGGTAGTCAGACTTCGCAGCGAGTCCTTTTCGTGTTCCGTGGCGCAAGCGTCGAGGGCGTCTTCCAACAACATGTCCGTGTCGAGCGGATTGTATTTCGGTTTGACGACCTCTTTATTGAACGAATAGTAAATGGGAGCCGTGAAGCGTACTTTCTCCGGCAGCAGCTTGCCCAGTTCAAAACTGGTCGTGATGCTGTAATTGTACATGTCCTCCTGGTTGCGTTCGCTCACTTTGTCTTCTATGCCTCCGAATCCGGCAGTTTCCATGTGCCCGGTCAGGTTGACGGAGCCGAGGTCGGAGAATTGGACGTTCAAGGAGCCTTGTGCTGCCCATCCGCCGTCGTTGCTGTATTCCTGCAGGCGAAGCTCGTTGGCCCATACTTCCACCGACTTGGTTTCGCGGGCATTGTTGCGCACGCCTATCATGATGGTCTTCACTTCTCCCAAGGTAGGGTTACCCATGACGCTTACCTTGTTGTTCGGCCTGTTGTCGTCGTAGACGGAGAAGAGTGTGGTCAGGTTGGTGTTGCCGAGGCTCTTTTCGCGGTTGCGTGCCTGTTTTACTTTGGTAAACACCGAGAGGTCGATGTCCAACATGTTCTCTTCGGGCCACACGGCACGGCACTGGTCGGCGGAGTAAGTGTCGTACCGTCCGGCAGCCGTCAGCTTCAAGGGAATTTCGTATTCGTAGAAATTGTTCTTGTAGTCCGAACCGAGGCGGATAAAGACACTGGTCTGGTTGTCTTCCGTTTCGGTTACGTTCTCGGCCAACGCGTTAGCATGTACGAACATTTGGAGGTGTTTATACTGGCGCATGTCCAAGTTGGTATTCTTGTACACGGCACGGGCGTCTCCTGTGGCCAAGTTGCGGACCGTCAGCGAGAGGGCCTGTTCGTTGTCTTCTGCCAGTTGGCTTTGTGAGGGATCCACTACGCGGCTGATACCCGGAGGGAGTACGTAGTTCACCGGTGTCTTGTCGTTGTTTTCTTCAATGTTGACGGCCGATATTTCCATGCTTCCGGTCGTGGAGGGCATTTCTCCTGCATAAAGGGCCTGTTCGTAGGAACGCCATTCGGCTTTCACCAGGTCCAACGTGGCGAAACGCAGGATGACGGGCTGTTCGAAACCGGTCAGGAACATGCGCATGAACCGTATGCTCGTAAAGTCGTTGATGTTGCCCACTTTCTTTTGGTATTCGGTAAGCGGTACGCGGAACTGGTACCAGTTCACCTCTTCCGTGTTGCCGTTGCGGAGCTTGACGCTCGCCGTGCGTTTGTCCACGATATAGTTTTGTCCCACGACGAAGCTCTCCGGACGGATGCTGATTTTGTATTGGTAATATTTCTCGTACTCGTTCAACGTGTAGTCCTGGTTGATGTCTTCCACGTCGGGCGTGGTCTTGTATGAAGTGTCATACGATTCGTTCGCATTTTCGTTCGACCGCGAGTTGCCTTCCGGCAGGTTGATGTACTTGTAACGGTCGAGGATGCTGCGTTGTTGGGCATCGTAGTCCGACCCCCGGAAGTAATGGTAATCGTCTCCGGCCGGGTCGTTCATCAGCGAATCGTACACTTGCGGGCTTACTTTCCCTTGTACGGCCATGAGGAACTCGCGGTAGGCACCGAACGTGCGTTCTTCTTCGCTGTTGAGTCCGTTCAACCCGATGTCCTGCCGCTCGCGCGCTCCGGACTCGTTGTTGAAGGCGTAGACCACGCTGGTGGTGTTGGGCACGCGTCCCCACGCTGTTTCCGTATAGTAACTGGAGTTCCCGTCGATGGGCATTCCGCTTTCGAAGAATTTCTTCCCGTCGTGGAGGATGTCCTCGCTCACTTCGCCTAAGTTCAGATAGAAGTCCCCCCCGTAATCGCCGCCCTTGTCACGGGTATAGATGAACGGGTCGAGCAACCAGAATTCCACGTATTCGATGTTGGCCGTCTCGAAATCGTTGGTGTCCAATTTACGCATCATGCCGCCCCAACGGGTTTTGGGGTTGGTGAGCCGTCCGTTGTAGTCCAGATTCGGATCTAAGTTGTAGGCTCCCCGTTCGGTAGGGTAGAATGCGAGGTTCATGACCGGGAGCGAAGCAGCCGAGTTGTAACTGGTCTGCGTCTTGTTGGGATAGAGTTCCCGTTCGTACACTTCGCGCACATAGTGGTTGGAAAGTTGGTTCAAGTCGCTCTTGATATGGGCGGGCGTGAGCGAGGAGCTTTGGCGCGTGAAAAGCGGATCCACGGTGTACCAACTCAGCAGGGCGCGGTTGTATCCTCCGCGCACGTCATTGACGAGCTTGCTTTCTTCAAAGTCGGAGGGCACGCTGGAAATCATCCAGTTGGTGGGCTGCATCACGCTGATGCCGTTTTTCGTGTTCTCGAAGTCATCGATGTAGGAAGCCGACCCCTGTATCTTCTTGTTTTGCCCGGCAATGAGTTGGGCGAACTCCCCGGTAAAGCTGATTTGCGAAGGCTCTGTCACATCGATGAGCGGTATTTTGTCTATCAGGTTGGTCAGCCATTGGCTTTCTTTTTTCCACGAGAGGTTGACACCCCACAGGGTGTTTTTCAAAGGTTCTTCTCCCATGTTTACTTTTGTGGTGAGCGGCTGTTCGTTCAGGAACATGAACGTCCCACCGAAAGTGAAGTCCTTGCTCACGTCGTATTGCAAGTTGAATCCTACGAGCGTTTTGCGCTGCATGCCGTAGTTGTCGTTGCTTTCAAAGTCCACGCTCACGTTCGTACCTGCGTCGATGATGCTTTGGTTGATGATGGTCACCACGCCCATGGAGTAATCCACCGTGTAGTCTTGGTTCTCCACCAACGTTACCCCGCCGGCCGTGACGGTCACGGAGCCTTGTGGCACGTTCATGGCTCCGAGGCTGATTTCGGCACCGTTGTTTCCCTTGTACTCTCCGGAGAGCAGGAATTTGTTCTTTTCCGCTATCTGCTTGGCCATGGTCTTGGTGGAGTCGTACAATGCGTCGAAACAATACTTCTCGGCCAAGGCTTCATCGTTCAAATATTTACGCAGGTGGCTTCCGAAAGGTTCGGTCACGGGGAAATAGATGCGCCCTTTGTTGATGGTGTATCCCTCCACGTAGTCGAACTGTCCGTTTGGGTTCGGACGGTTGTTGGCATCCAAGCGGTCTAAGTTCATTACTCTTAAAAGTTTGGTGCTTTTGAACTTGGCTTCGGGAATGTAGGACACGTACACCCCGGCGGAGTCGCTTTGGTATTGGATGTCCAGCTTGAACTTCTCCTTTTGCGTGCTTGTGGCTCCCAAGCTGTACACGTTTTTCATCATCAAGTCCCAGTTGCCCATCTGCGGTGTGTTCGAGGTGTTCTTCAGGGCCTTGACGAACAAGGCTTGGGTATTGTCGGTCAGGTCGGCCGAGAATTCGCCCACTTGGTAGGTTGTGCCGTTATAAGTGTATTCGAAGGCTACGGCCAGGACTTCGTCCGGTTGCAGGGTAAAGTTGAGCGACACGTAGCCCAATGAATTGTTTACGGTGTATTCCGAAGAAGACAACAGGCGTGCGCTTTGCAGCTTTTCATAGTCCACGCTGCCTTCAAAGCCCGCGATGGCGTCCAAGTCGCTCGATGTCTGGCTGATGTCGCGTGCGGCGGCATGCTGCGTGGTCATGGTCGAATAGAGGGTGTTGGCGGCATTGGCGGCCACTTGCACGTTGCCTTTGCTCCAAATCGGGTTGGAGATATGGTCATGTTCGCCCAGGTCGGTGAAGGCCACGATGTTACGGTTGCTTTCATAGCTTCCCGATTTGTTCGTCACCCAGAGTTCGATGCGTTTGATGGTCACGCCGGACATGACGGTGGGCAGTTTGCTCATGTTCTGGTCATAATGTTCACGGAAGAAGTGGGCGAGGAAAAAATGCCGGTTCTCTTCGTATTCCGTGGCCGAGAACTCATAATTGTGCGTTTGTGTGCCGCCCTTGGACGACACGCTTTTCGAGGCCGATTTCTTTTGGGAAACGACCGTTTGCAGTTTCAGTTTGCCGAATTGCAGGTCAGCCCGCAGGCCGAACAGCGAGGAAGCGCCTTTGATGAGCGAGGAATTGGTGGGAAGCGAGACGTTACCCCCTTCTATCAACTTGATGATTTCGTCTTCCTTGCCTTCGTAGCGCAGTTTCATGCTTTGTGCGTCGAAGTCGAACGTGGCATCGGTGTTGTAGTTCAGGTTCATGTTGATTTTGTCGCCCACGCTGCCGTTCATGCTCATGTTGATTTTCTCTTCGAAATCGAATCCGAAGGTTTTCCGGCGGTTTTCCGATAGGCTTGGGTTATCTGTCTTCTTCAGGTTGCCCCCGATTTTCAGTTCGGCGGAACCTTGGGTCTTGATGCGTACGCCGCCGGGGCCGAATATTTTCTCAGCCGGTCCCAGGTCGAATTGCATGTCCGTGAAGTCGAATTTGTTTTTGCCCTCGTTTTCGAAAGCTTCGCTGTTCTTTTGCCGGTAGTAGTTCTGTAAGGACTTTTTTAGGCTCCATTCCTGATATTCTTCCGGCGACATCAGGAGAGGGGCGTTCAGGTAACTGTCGCCCACTTTGGTACCGATGGTGTAATTGCCTGTCGCCGGGTCGTAAACAGTATCCGTTTTCAGGTTGTCCGGGTCTTTCAGGTCGAGGCTCCGTTTTTTCAGGTCGTCTTCGTCGCGGGGCACCGTCCGCTTCACGCTGAAACGTGGCCGGATGGTGTCCGGTTCGGCCGGAGCCGGGGTCTCGTTCCGGGGTATATGCAAGAAAGCGGCACCTCCCATGTCCGCCAGTGCGTTGGCACTGATGGCCAAAAGGATGAGGTAGAGCCACTTTTGTAGGTTTCTTTTCATGCTGTTCCGTTGGGCTATGAAGCTTTCAGCTTCCTATAATCTTTTGAGGGCAAGTTTGATGACACGCTCCACGGCGGCTTCCGGTTCTTCTTTCAGGATGGCCAATGCGACCTTTTGCGAGGGGGCGGGCGGGAAGCCCAACATGGTGAGGGCGGCCACGGCCTCTTCCAGTATTTCGGAATGTCCGGTTGCCATGGTCGCGGAAGTGCCGGGGGAGGCTGTCCCTTCGATTTCCACCGATGCGATTTTGTCTTTCAGGTCCACGATGATGCGTTGGGCGGTTTTCAGCCCGATGCCTTTCACGGTTTTGAGCAACTTGTCGTTGCCGGAGCTGATGACGTTGACCAATTCTGCCGGTGTGAGGGCGGAGAGAATCATGCGTGCCGTGTTGCCCCCGATGCCCGATACGCTGATGAGCAGTAGGAAGAGGGCACGTTCCTGGCGGGTGGAAAAACCGTAAAGCACGTAAGCGTCTTCGCGGATGGCTTCGTAAACATATAGTTTGGCTTCCTGCTTGCCTTGCAGGGCGGAAAATGTATTCAAAGAGATGTTGAGGCCGTATCCCACGCCGTGGCAATCCACGACGGCGGTGGCCGGAGTGAGTTCGGCAATCTGGCCCTTCACGTATTCTATCATGTCTTTTTTTGCTAAATATACTTTAAGAAAACGTGTCCGTCACCTCTTTTATTGTGCGCACGCGTTAATTTTTAATAGGGCATGTAGAAGAAATGTGAAATTTCAAGTACCGGGCCAACGGGCTGTCTATGGCACGCAATCCTTCGGCTATGCTTTGCGCGTTGAGTTGCGCACCTTTGAGTGAGGTGTGCGTGTGGTCGCGGTTATAATAAGCTTTGGCATTTTTCTGCCCTATCTGGTCGAGGGTATCGGCCGAGATGTTGTGCAGGTCCACGAACTCTACGGCGGTTTCGGCCACTACCTCCCGATACCATTTGCCGTAGCTGTCGTTGCGGCGTTCTATCTTTCCGCCGGGCCATTCGTTGCGGGGCGTGAGGGACACCAGAATCGGCGTGGCACCTTTTTCGCGCACGTCGTCGATGAATTTTTTCAGATACCATCCGAAGGAGTAAATGACTTCGTTGTAAACTTTATCTCCTTTATTGACCCGGTAAACGTGACTGGTGTCTTGTGCGCAGGCAATGACGCCTCGGGCCTTGCCACGGTCGATGTCACCGATGTCGTTATGGCCGAATTGTATCAACACAAAGTCGCCCGGTTGAAGGGCATTGTATACACGTTCCCAACGGTTCTCTTCTAAGTAAGTACGGGTGCTCCGGCCGGCTTTAGCTTCGTTTGCCACGGTGATTTTGTCCGTATCGAAGATGGTTTCCGCCTGGCTGCCCCAACCCCACATGCCGTCCGGGTCTTTGTCCTCGTTCTTTACGGTGGAATCTCCCGTGATGAAGACCACGGGTTTGCCTTTCTCGCGTTTCACTTGTGCGGTGGGCGGTTCGAGGTTCGTCAGGCAAGCCTGCAAGGCTTTCAGCGCGGGATGCGTGGAAGCGGCCACTCCTTCGGCGGCCGAACGGGCGTTCAGGCGTGCGCCGAACGCACTGGTGTGGATGCGGTCCCGATAGAAGTGGTAATCCACCTTCCATGCCGAGAACCGGTCGTATTTCGAGGCCGATATTTCGTTCAGGTCTACGAAGGGTATGCCTTGCTCTTCGGCCACTTGCCGCGCCCAAAGTCCGAAGGTCTCGTCCACGCGTACGATGTGCCCGGGGCGTTTCGTGTCCCATGCGTTGCGGGGCGTGAGCGAGAGCAGGATGGGGTGTGCGCCCAAGGCTTTGCATTCACGGACGAAGCGGCGCAAGTATTCGCCGTAGCTGTAGACGGTTTCTTTCTCGCCCGTCTCCTTGATGGTCACACAAAGCGAGTCCGTGGGGCTGATGCCGCGTATGGATGCCCGTGCCCGTCCGCTGTCGAACGGACCATTGTCGTTGTGCCCTAGTTCGATGATGACGTAGTCTCCCTTGCGGATGCCTTTCTTCACGTCCGGCCATAGTTTACGGTAGAACGTGCGGCTGCTCGTGCCGCCCAAGGCGTGGTTTTCCACGGTCAGCCTGTTTGCGTCGAAAAACTCGTGGGCATAATATCCCCAACCCCATTGTCCGTTGTCGCCGTTGCCTTTCGTGCCGGTACGCATCGTGGAGTTTCCCACGAGGAAGAGCACGGGGTGGTTGCCCTTCCGCGACGAACCGGGCACAGGGCGTGCCGTATTGGCCTTTTCCAGACTGTCGAGCGTGAGGTCCGTGACGTGGTTCACGTCCTCCATCGGGCGGAAGTTCTTGGAGTTTTGGGCGGTGGAACATAATCCGCATCCTATTAAAATGGCGGAAAGCATACAGGTCTTTTTCATGTCAGTCAGTGTTTCGATTGGTGTGGCAAAGATAATGTTTTGAACTGGAATCCTGTTCTTTCGATAGGGAAAAACTTTTGTTCCGAGAGTGAATCATCTTGCAAATTACGGTCTGAATGCCTTTTTATGCTTTTTTTCTTTGGGCACTTGCCATAAAATAAGTACATTTGCGAGATATGTTTTGCCATGAAAAGGAAACAAATCTTAATCTGTACGACAAAAATAAGTAAAGAACTATGAGTTTAAACATCATTGTACTTGCCAAGCAAGTTCCCGACACACGCAATGTCGGGCCGGATGCCATGACACCGGAAGGCACGGTAAACCGTTCTGCTTTGCCGGCAATCTTCAATCCTGAAGACTTGAATGCGTTGGAACAGGCTTTGAGGCTGAAAGATGCGAATCCGGGTTCTACCGTGACTGTCATCACCATGGGGCCTCCCCGTGCAGCCGAAGTGATTCGCGAGAGTTTATACCGTGGAGCCGACGGTGGCTATTTGTTGACCGACCGTGCTTTTGCAGGTGCCGACACCCTGGCCACCAGTTATGCGCTGGCTGCTACAATTCAGAAATTGGGCATGCCCGATGTGATTTTGGGTGGTCGTCAAGCCATCGACGGCGATACGGCACAAGTGGGGCCGCAAGTGGCGCAGAAATTGGGCTTGCCTCAGGTGACCTACGTGGAAGAAATCCTGAAATGCACCGACGGGAAGATGACGGTGAAGCGTCATATCGACGGCGGTGTGGAGACTGTGGAGGCTCCGTTGCCCCTTGTGCTGACGGTGAACGGGAGTGCGGCTCCTTGCCGTCCGCGCAACGCCAAGTTGGTGATGAAATACAAGCGCGCCATGGTGCCGATGGAAAAGCCTGCGGAAGGGTTGGCCTACGCTGAAGAGTACGACAAGAAACCTTACCTGACTTTGGGACAGTTGAGTACGGCCGATGTGGATGCCGACTTGAAGCAGTGCGGGCTGAGCGGTTCGCCCACCAAGGTGAAGGCCGTGCAGAACATCGTGTTCAAGGCCAAGGAGAGCAAGGTGCTGACGGCTTCCGATGCCGACGTTGAGGGATTGATACAGGAATTATTGGCTAACCATACAATCGGATAAAGATGAACAACGTATTTGTATATTGCGAGCTTGAAGGCACTACGGTGGCCGAAGTAAGCCAGGAATTATTGACCAAAGGCCGTAAGTTAGCCAACACGCTCGGCGTGCAGCTCGAAGCTGTGGCCGCCGGGGCGGGCATTACGGGAAAGATAGAACCGCAGATATTGCCATACGGCGTAGATAAATTGCATATCTTCGACGCTCCGGGGTTGGCTCCTTACACGTCGTTGCCGCATACGGCCGTGTTGGTGAATCTGTTTAAAGAAGAGCAGCCGCAAATTTGCCTGATGGGGGCCGATGTCGTGGGGCGTGATTTGGGGCCGCGTGTGTCGTCCGCCCTTCATTCCGGGTTGACGGCAGACTGTACCTCATTGGAAATCGGTTCCCATGAGGATAAGAAAGCCGGAAAGAAGTATGAGAACCTGCTTTATCAGATTCGTCCGGCGTTCGGGGGTAACATCGTGGCTACGATCGTGAATCCGGAGAACCGTCCGCAGATGGCTACGGTGCGCAGCGGCGTGATGAAGGCGGAAGTGCTCGATCCTAATTATAAAGGAGAAGTGATTGTGCACGATGTGGCCAAGTATGTACCGGAAACGGAATACGTGGTGAAGGTCATCGACCGCCATGTGGAGAAGGCTAAAAACAATTTGAAAGGTGCGGCCATCGTCATTGCCGGAGGTTACGGCATGGGCAGCAAGGAAGGCTTCGGCATGCTCTATGAATTGGCGCACGAGCTTCATGCCGAAGTGGGTGGAAGCCGTGCGGCTGTGGATGCCGGGTTCTGCGACCACGACCTGCAAATCGGCCAGACCGGCGTGACGGTGCGCCCAAAAGTGTATATCGCTTGCGGCATTTCCGGGGCTATCCAACACATTGCGGGCATGAAGGAAAGCGGTATCATCATTTCCGTGAACAGCGACCCGAACGCCCCGATCAATGCCATTGCCGACTATGTCATTAACGGTACGGTGGAGGAAGTCGTGCCGAAGCTCATCAAGTATTACAAACAAAACAGCAAGTAAACAACATGGCTAATTACTATTCAGATATACCGGAACTCAAGTATCACTTAGAGAATCCGATGATGAAGCGCATTGTGGAATTGAAAGAGCGCGACTTCAGGGACAAGGACGAATTTGATTATGCGCCGGTGGACTATGCCGACGCGATGGATTCGTATAATAAGGTGTTGGACATCGTAGGCGACATCACGGCCAATGTGATTGCCCCGAATGCCGAAGGGGTAGACGAAGAAGGCCCGCACTGCCACGACGGCCGTGTGGATTATGCCAGTGGGACGGTGGAGAACCTGGACGCCATGGTCAAGGCCGGTATGAACGGCATGACGATGCCGCGCAAGTACAACGGGTTGAACTTCCCTATTACGCCGTACACGATGTGTGCCGAGGTAGTGGCTGCCGCCGATGCCGGTTTCGGAAACATCTGGTCGTTGCAGGACTGTATCGAAACCTTGTATGAATTTGGCGACGAAGACCAGCACAGCCGCTTCATCCCGCGTGTATGCGCCGGGGAAACGATGTCGATGGACCTGACCGAACCGGATGCCGGTTCCGACTTGCAGAGCGTCATGTTGAAGGCCACCTTCGACGAGGAGAACAACTGTTGGAGACTGAACGGTGTGAAGCGTTTCATCACGAACGGGGATGCCGACATTCACTTGGTGTTGGCGCGTTCGGAGGAAGGCACGAGGGATGGACGTGGGCTTTCCATGTTCATTTACGACAAGCGCGACGGCGGAGTGGACGTGCGCCGCATCGAGAACAAAATGGGTATCCACGGTTCGCCGACTTGCGAACTGGTGTATAAGAATGCTAAGGCTGAGTTATGCGGAAGCCGCAAGTTGGGTTTGATAAAGTATGTCATGGCATTGATGAACGGTGCACGCCTCGGCATTGCTGCACAGTCGGTAGGGTTGAGTCAGGCGGCCTACAACGAGGCTTTGGCATACGCGAAAGACCGTGAACAGTTCGGCAAGGCCATCATCAACTTCCCGGCCGTATATGACATGCTGGCCACGATGAAAGCCAAGTTGGACGCAGGCCGTGCGTTGTTGTACCAGACTTCGCGTTATGTGGATATTTACAAGGCATTGGACGACATAGCCCGCGAACGCAAGCTGACGCCGGAAGAACGTGCCGAACAGAAGAAGTATGCCAAACTGGCCGACAGTTTTACGCCATTGGCCAAGGGTATGAATTCGGAATACGCCAACCAGAATGCTTACGACGGCATCCAGGTGCACGGAGGTTCCGGTTTCATGTTGGAATATGCTTGTCAGCGCATTTACCGCGACGTTCGTATCACTTCCATTTACGAGGGTACGACCCAGTTGCAGACTGTGGCGGCCATCCGTTACGTGACGAATGGGGCATACATCGCCACCATCCGTGATTTCGAGCAGCAGCCCGTGCTTCCGGAATACGAGGGCTACATGAACCGCGTGAAGGAGATGGCCAACAAGTTCGACGCTTGTACGAACGCCGTGAAAGAAGCAGGCAACCAAGAACTGCACGATTTCGTGGCCCGTCGTTTGATGGAGATGGCAGCCGACACCATCATGTGCCATTTGCTGATGCAGGATGCCACGCGCCGTCCCGATTTGTTTGCCAAGAGCCTGAACGTGTATGTGAACTATGCCGAGGCCGAGGTGGAGAAGCATTTCAACTTTATCCGCAAGTTCACGGCAGAGCAATTGGATAGCTACCGCCAGGCGGCTGTGGAAACGTCGGCTGAATAATCCGGTACGATATATGATAATCATGAAGAGGAATACTTTCTGTGTAAAAAGAAGTATTCCTCTTTATTGTTAAAAATGGCTGTATCACAGGATGGTTGTGGCTTTTTTTATAATTTTACACCCAAATAAATCAAGTCGGTTTGCCAATAGGAAAAACAAAGTATGTCAGTTGGGAAGTGGGATAAGATATTTTTCCGGAGAAAAAAGGTGCATTCAGAGGGTGAAGAATGCACTGGAAGCAAGCGCTTGGAGGATTTCGAGAGGCAAATCGGACTTTTACTGCATAGCGACCGTTTCATAGCCCGAAGCGATTACCGTCCTATTCATGAAAGATATGCAGAGCTGCATGTCAGTCTGTCCAATTTGGAAAAGATGGGGATGTTGGACGTGTATTGCGAAAAGAACCGTATAGACCCGAAGAAAATGGAGAGATTCCTTTGCCTGTATGAAGACTTGGGCAGTAAGGAGGGTTCCAAGGTCGTTGAAGCGCACAATGACGAATTTGTCAAGAGGCATTTGGCCAAAGACAAACTTTATCTTGATACGATACTTCGTAGGGTGGACCCTAATGTGAAGCTGGATGAGGAACAGCGACGGGTCGTATTGTCCGATGAAGACTACACGTTGGTTGTAGCCGGGGCCGGAGCCGGGAAGACAACGACCATGGCTGCGAAGGTGAAATACCTTGTGGAAAAAAGAGGGGTGAAACCGGAACAGATATTGGTCATTTCATATACGAATAAGGCGGTCGGGGAATTGCGCAGCAAAATCAATAAGGGTCTGAAGATAGATTGCCCGGTGACGACTTTCCATAAGACGGGCTATGCCATACTGCGAAAGAAAGACACCGAAAGGAAGACGGTAGTGGATGGTGGCTTTATGTGGCATGTGGTCAACAATTACTTGAAAGAAAACATATTGGAGTGTCCGGAGTTGGTGGATAAGCTGATATTGTTCTTCGGAAGTTATTTCGACGCACCGTATGAGGGCGACAATCTCAATGATTTCTTCAATTACATATCCAAAGCCGACTTTTCCACTTTGCGTGGCAATATGGATGAGTATGCGGAAAAGATTATAGACCAACGGACCGGCAAATGTGTCAGCATTGCCCACGAGACGTTAAGGTCGGTTCAGGAGGTCAGGATAGCGAATTTCTTGTTCATGAACGGCATTGACTATGTGTACGAGAAAATTTATCCTTATAATATGAGGTATTCGTACAAGCCATATACTCCGGATTTTACGATTACCCAAGGAGACAAGACGGTGTATATTGAACATTTCGGCATTACGGAAGATGGCCGGAACAGCAGATATACGGAAGAACAGTTGGCCCGGTATAAAAAAGAAATAGATGATAAAATCCGTTTGCACCGCAGGCACCATACGGATTTGGTTTATACTTATTCCGAATATGACGACGGGCGCGATTACCTTGACCATTTGCAGGAAATGCTCGTAGCCCAAGGGATTGAGTTCCGCCCGAGAACTTCACGGGAAGTTTTCGACAGGTTGGTCAGCACGGAAGAGAACAAATATATCATAAAGTTGGTCAAGTTGGTTTGTACGTTCTTGCATGGCTTTAAGACCAACGGCTTCACGATAGAGCATTTCCACCAGTTTCAAAGCAAGTCCTCCAATGAGAGAAACAAGTTGTTTCTATCCATCTGCGAGCGGTGTTATTTAGAATACTCCAAGCGTCTGAAAGAAAAGCAGGCGGTAGATTTTGAAGACATGATAAACAGTTCGGCGAAAATGCTCCGCGAAAAGGAAATCCAAGGGGAGAGGTTGGGGTTCAAATATATCATAGTTGATGAGTATCAGGATATTTCCCGTCAACGGTTTAATCTGACCTTGGAGTTGAGCAAACTCTGCGATGCAAAGATCGTGGCCGTGGGCGACGATTGGCAATCTATTTATGCCTATGCAGGTTCGGATATCACGCTGTTCACCCAATTCAAGGATTCCTTTGGGTACGGATTGGAACTGGGTATTACCCAAACTTACCGGAACGCCCAAGAAGTAATCGACATAGCCGGTAGCTTCATACAGAAGAACACGGCGCAGATACGCAAAAGCCTGGTTTCGCCCAAACATATAACACGTCCGATTGTGGTCGAGACCTATACGGAGAACGTAGACCGGAGCAAATATGCCGGAAGAGGTGGGAAGTATTTCCTTGTGGGCGAAACGGTGGAGAGGATTGTCGGGCAGATATTGGAGGAGAATCCGGACGCGTCGATATTGTTGTTGGGGCGTTACGGGTTCGACGCTTTTAACCTTTGCCGTTCATCGGAGTTCACGTACGAGGAGAAGACGGGGAATGTGATTTCCAAGAAGTACCCGTTCGCGAAACTGGATTTTATGACCGTGCACCGCTCAAAGGGATTGGGATACGACCATGTCATCCTCATCAATGCCCGTAATGAGTTGTACGGCTTCCCGTCGCAAGTGCAGGATGATCCGGTATTGAAGTATGTCGTGAGGGACGACCATTCGATGGAATATGCGGAAGAGCGGCGGCTTTTCTATGTGGCCTTGACACGTACCAAGAACCGCGTGTACATCGTTACGCCTCAACAGCATCCCTCCGATTTTGTACGGGAACTCGTGAAAGACTATCCCGGCGTGATGGTAAATGGTAAATTGGACGATTGCCGGGAGACGCGCACTGAAATGAAACGGTGTCCCGTATGCGGTTATCCCATGCAGCTGAGGTACAAGAAGGCATACGGGTTGAAGTTGTGGATTTGTTCCAATGAACCGGAGATTTGCGATTTCATGACCAATAACCTGAAGGGCGGTGATTTGCCCATCCTGAAATGCGACTGTTGCAAGGACGGTTATTTGATAGTGAAAGAAGGATGGGGAGAACCGTTCTTGGGATGTACGAATTTTAGGGCTGACCGGAGCGGTTGCAACCGTGCGATTTCACGGGACAAGTATTTGAGGTCTGTCAAGCCTCTTTTTGATGAATGAGATACTTTTTTGACCAGTTTTTGAGGAAAAACACGATTCTCTTGTCACAAAAATCCGGTTTCTGCGTATTCATATATGTAGGACTATTAAAAAGTGAAATACCATGGAACGGAAAGAAAACTGTAGCAGTGAGGGTGTTTTGTATTATGCCCGGATATTGTTCGTGTGGGTTTGTCTTTTGGGAAATGTGGGACATGCCGTGGCAAAACGTTTGAAAGTGGAAGTGGAAACGCCCGGGACGTTACCGGAACTGGTGGGGAAGAAAGCCAAGTACAAGGTGACGGACCTGACGCTGAAAGGAACATTGAACGGGAGGGACTTGTGCTTCCTGCGCGAAATGGCCGGGAGGGATAAAGAGCGGCAGTCCACACCGGGACGTTTGCGCGTGTTGGACATGCGGGGCGTTTCTTTTGCCCGTGGCGGAGGTGGGTACGTAAGACACGGGGAATGGCGAGAGGTGCAGGGAGAGCATACGCTTCCGCCTTATTTGTTCAGCGAATGTGGATTGGCGCATATCGTTTTGCCCGAACGGTTGGACACCATAGCGGAAGGGGCTTTGGGAGCCACACGAATCAGCAGGATCGTATTGCCGGAAAATGTGTTTGTGGGTGCTTCTGCCTTTTATGTGAGCAGCGAATTGGCGGAAGTGGTCTTCCCCCAACATACGAAAGCCATTTGGAAGGGGGCTTTTGAAGGATGTACCCAATTGAAAGTCTTGTCGTTGAATCATGTGGACTTTATCAGTGGATGTGCTTTCCAGAAGATGCCGGCCGTGGAGCGGATAGAAGTGAACGGAGACGTGGGACAACTCGACGGGTGACGCACTTTTGCCGAATGCCCGCAGTTGAAGCGTGTGGATTTCCGTGGCGTTGTCTTGGGATCGGGAGGCCCCACATTGTTGGCGGACTGTCCCCGGTTGGAACAGGTGGTGTTCCATGGCGACATATTGAAAACAGGACTCGGTGAGGCAGTGCATTGCCCTTTGTTTGAGGGATATACTGTGAAAGGAAAGGTCTTGTACAGTCAGCATAAAGATTTCGTTCCGCAATTATCGGATGAAGAGACTCTGGAGGGACGCGGTTTGGCCGACTTCATGAGCCGGTTTGCGCCGGTTATACGTCGGATTTGGGCGCACGGCGGAGAGGTGATGACTTACATGAAGAAGACCTCCTCCCCTTGGTTTTATCGTTCGGCCTGCGCTTGGGCATCTGAGGGAAGAGACAAGGAGGCTTTGGCGCATTTGGATATCGCAATAAAGTTGGGATTTACCGAGTATGACCGGATAAAGAACGACAAGGAGTGGGATGCCCTGCGCGGAAATCCGGAGTTTCAAGCCCTTGTGGAAAAGGTGCGTGAAGTGGGGGACTACCTTTATGTGTTGAAGAAGTCCCCGGCCTATCGGGAAGATGCCCGCCCGATGCCTGAATTTACGTACCAATCGGCTATGGACGGTAATTTGGTACGTGTGCGCCGCTATTTCAATTTGGACAGTATTGCCGGTGGCGGCGACGAAATCAGCCAAATCAAGAATCTGATGTATTGGTTGCATGATGCCATCCGTCACGACGGTGGTTCGGGGAGGCCGGACTGTGCACGGAACTCGATAGCCATGTATGAATTGTGCAAGCGGGAAGGGCGCGGGCTGAATTGCCGTTTCCTGGCACAGGTGCTCAATGAGATGTATCTGGCCATGGGATTCCCGTCACGCTTCGTGACGTGCCAGTCGAAAGCGTATGACACCGACACCGATTGCCATGTCATCAATGTGGTGTGGAGCCGCCAGTTGGGGAAATGGATATGGATGGACGCATCTTTTGCAGCTTACGTCACCGACGAAAACGGTCTGTTGTTGCATCCGGGCGAGGTGCGTGAGCGGCTGATCAAGGGACTCCCTTTGGTATTGAACGAGGATGCGAACTGGAACCATAAGACCAAGCAGACCAAAGAAGGATATTTGGAGAATTACATGGCCAAGAACCTTTATATGCTCGATGCCCACCTTGAAAGCCGGTTTGAGACGGAGCCTGCTGACGGGTCGGGAAGCCGTCAAATCTATTTGGTGCCGGAGGGGTTCTGGCCGTTATCCGAGTATGCTACTTACGACGACCGTTATTTCTGGCAAGCTCCTTAGCGCGGTGCAAGGCCGTGACGGGGCGTGAATGCGAGGATCAAATGTCCGGTTGTTCCACGGGAAAAAGCGGCCTGATTTTTCTGCGCCAAACGAAAAATCAATCTCAGGCGAACGATTTTTCGTTTGGCGCAGAATGATTTTCCAATCTCTGCCGGGTGATTTTCGGGGGTACTCCACCGCCCGGAACCGTTTCTATCGTATTTTAGTAGGATGGGCGTGGCATGCCTTGTTTTTTCTTTGAACGAAATGCCTTGTGGCGTGTATATCCTTATGACACGTGTTGCAAGTACAAACATTATTTATGGTAGAAACAGAAAGAATATGAGAAAGACGTTGCTTGTTTCGTGGGCGATGGCCGTGGCGCTTTGCGTGTCGGCACAGGAACCGCAGGAGATAAAAGGAATCGTGGAAGAGGTGCACGACTCGCTCTGGTATGCAGGCCAGGTCGAGGCTTGGCAAAAAGAAGTGGATGCAGACGGGCAGGATGAAAAGGCGTGGCGCAACCTGTTTGAGGCTGCCTGGGGGCTGAAATCTTGTTCCCGTGGAAAGAACGATGGAGGAATACCCCGTGTCTTGGAGCGTATGGAGCGGGCTATCCCCGAGACTTATACCTATAATATATGTGCTTACCGCGCCTCCCAGGGACCTGACAACAAGTTTGCGGAGATGGCGATGACGATGTTGCCGGATGATATTTCAGACCGTGGATACGATGCCATCCTGGGTTATCTTTGGATGATGGGGGAAACGGACGGGACAGGATGGAAGGCAGGGCTTTTCAATGACATCCTGAGTCGCCAGTATGAGCATGGCAAATATCCTTCGTTTATCCTGCGTTTCGGTTACAACCAGTTGCAAGGGATGGCCGAAGGCGGGCTTTTCTTCGGCAACGGCGATGCGGAACTTTTCGACAAGGTCATGTTGCAGCGCGCGATGCGTGTACATACGGACAAGGTGGTGGTCGTGATTCCTTTTCTGTCCATACGGTCCTATCGCGACGCTTTGTGCCGGAAGTTGGGGATTCCGACCTTTCCCGGGCGCGAGGTCAGAACGGAAGAAGAGTTCAAGGCGGCTGTGCAAGAGATGGTGGAATATGTCATCCGCGAATCCGGTCGCCCGGCTTACTTCTCGCCGGGTTCGCAGTGGGCCGTGCAGGGCATAGCCCGCAAACTTTATAATGAGGGATTGGTGTACCGGTACAGTGAAGAGCCTTATGACAATGTTTCGGCAGCCAAGCGCCATGTAGAGCGGGATTATCATTTCGATTACCTGACCGAACCTGCTTTCCGTTTGGAGTCATGGTGGTCGGGAAGCGAGATGTTGCTGCTGAACTACACGGTCATGTTGGGGCCATTGGTACAATCATATAGGGAATCGGGTAATCAGGAGCGTGCCGGTTGGCTTTACCGGATATTGAAAGCTTCGGTGGAGAACGGCCGGTTTTCAGCCGCGAAGAAAAAGGAATATTTGGACTATTTGGAGAAATGGCGGTAAAAATAAACTTCAGGCCGTCGTTGCGGAAACTGTCGGACGAGGAATTGATGGGGCGTGTACGGCAAATGGGTGACGAAAAGGCTTTCGATGAACTGTACCGTCGTTATGCCCGCCGCCTGTATGGCTTCTTCTTCCGTATGTTGGGGCGGGAAGGGCAGTTGGCTTCGGACTTCACACAGGAACTGTTCTTGCGCGTATGGGCGGTAAGGGGGCGGTATGAATGCGGACGGGAGTTATGTCCCTGGCTTTTCACGATGGCCTATAACTTGTGCCGGAATGAATACCGTTTCCGGAATATTGCGGTAGGTTTTGAGGAAGAGGTGCGTGGCGGACCGTGGACGTATGAGGAACAGCCGGAACTCCGGATGGATGTCCAGATGTTCGATCGCGAACTCTCCACATTGTTGGACAAGCTGCCTCCGGAGCAACGTGTGCTGTTTGCTTTGCGTTATGAGGAGGAACTTACGGTGCCGCAACTGGCCGAAGTAATGGGTATCCCGGAAGGTACGGTGAAATCGCGTCTTCATTATTTATTGCAATACTTAAGAAAGAAATTGAAGGTTTATGAAACACTTTGAGGAACAAGTTTCACAGGCAGCCATACGGCTGCGGAATGAAGAAAACGGTCGTTTATGTGTGCCACGGAACCCGCGTCGGGGTAGTGGCATTTCTTGGGGATGGGTAGCTACGCCGGTGGCAGCCGTGGTTGGTCTTTTATGGGGAGTGGAATTAGGTAAAATGTCAGATGAATCGTCGTTTCGGCAGGTTGCGCAGGAAATAGATACGGTAATATGCCATGAGGTCGTGCGTGATACGGTTTATTTCGTTCGACCGGAAAGTAAAGTTGCCTCATGGCAGGATGGTAGAGAAAGCAAAGCGGGGGGGATATCTCGGTCCGACTTTTCGGTTACAAACCCTGAACCTGAAAAAAAGACCGTGACATTGCCAACGCGGACGGGGAAATGTGTTTTGGAGGATGGTATAGACTATTCAATGTTATGGGAGCCTGTAGCAATCCGCTGAGTGGTACTTTAGAATGGATTTTTCGGTATATATTTCGGTAAACCTCCTCTTTTTACCGTATTTGCTTTGTCTTTCATGCGAACAATGGTAACTTTGTCTTCATTAATTGTAATGTGCGTAAAGAAAGTATGTATAATTCTTAAAAAAGAAAATAATGAAGAGAAATCTACTTTTATCTACTTTGTTGTTGGCATCGGCTTCGATGGCGGCACAGGGTTTTGACGGTTCGTTTGATGGGCCTTGGGAAACTTGCTATCCCGATGGAAAGACGGCAGTGGGTACGCAGCCGAAGGGTTGGATGGCATCCAGTGTATGCAAGAACTTCATCATCACGATGAAGAAAGAATTAGTGGAAGCAGATGCCGACCGTATAGGCAATGAAGATGGACATTCCGTGCGAATGTGGAATGATTACGTCGGAATGTTCGGCATCGGTGCAACCGCTCCCGGATATATCACGTTGGGTAAGGCTTGGGCATATGGTGATGTGTCTAATGTAGGAACTCCGGAAGATACCAGTGACGGTGGTGCGTATGGTGGTGTCGCCTTTACTTCTCGTCCAGATTCTTTGGCTTTTTATATAAAGCGTACTCATGCGCATGAGAAACCTGCAAACGGTTCTTTTAATGAAAGTGAAAGGGCTACGGTGGTGTTTTATTCATGGACGGGAAGTTCGGTTTCGAAAGTTACTACCGGAATGAGCAATGCGCCGGAGGTTATTGATATGGTAGACCGCGAGAAGGATATTTTGGGAAAGATAACAGAAGGTGTGACCGGAGATGCCAAGTTAGTGGCTTCTAATGAATATTATATTGAGGGCGATGTTGAAAACTGGACGCGTAATTCTTTTGCCATCGATTATAAATCGGATGTGAATCCGGAAAAGATGAATATTATTTTTGCTGCTTCCGATTACTTCGACCGTTCTGCATTAGGAACCGGCAATACACTGACGGTGGACGATGTGCGATTCATTTATAATTCACGCCTGAAAAGCCTGACGGTGGGAGGGCAAGAGGTTTCCGGTTTTGACAATGGCGTATTCGAATACCAACTACCCGGTGACATGGTGGATGCCAAAGTGGAAGCCAAGGCTTTTGGTAAAGATGCCAAAGTGGCTGTCTCAAAAAACGGAAATGTGACGACAATTGTTGTGACCGACGATACTGCCAAAGGTGAGAAAGAAAATACTTACAAGTTGACATTTAAGGGAGTACAAACCGTGATTTCCTTACCCGAAGCGGCACCGTCCATCACGTATGGTGATGCCTTAGATGGACTTGGTTTTGTATCCAATAGTGACCAGGCTTTTAGTTATTCATTCTCTGTCGACGGCGTACTGAAACAAGGAGAAGATGGGAAATTACATGCTATTGGAGCCGGTGAAGTTATGGTAACGGCAAGTCAGACCGGTAGTGAAGATTATACTCCGGCTGTTTCTGAACCGTTGATGGTGCAGGTGTCTAAGGCGGTATTGAATGTTTCCCTTGCGGAAGATGCCTGGTGTTGGCGCGGCGTCAATGTAAGTACTTCCAATTTAGATAAAGGCAAATGTGGTTATTCGTTTGTTTTGGATGGCTTGAAAGGTGATGATGCCGAGAAACCTGTGGAGGAAATTCTTTCCAAGCTTCCTACGGTGAAGGCTAATGCGCCAAAAGAAGAAGAAAAGGCCGGTGACATGCGTGAGGCTGCATTAAGTGGCGGAGAGGCTGCAAATTATGAACTTGCGTTGTCGGACAAGGCAAAGTTTGCGGTGGTGAAAAATAAAGTGGGTGTATACGTCAGATATGGAAACAATACTTTGTCATCGGTATACGACGGTGAACAATATCGTACTGTGAAAGTGGCTGTGGGGCAAGATGAATACATCTTTACGGTAGAATACACGGATGTTGTATATGATGATGAAGACGTTTTGGCCAATATGGACGTTCAGCCGGAGGTGGTATGTACGGTGAACAAGGATGCTGAAATTGGTGATGAGTTCCCGGTTTCACTGAAATTGCCGGAACAGGTGTCTTTTGATAACTTTGACCTTATCAGTATTGTACCAGATGTTGCCAAACTTGTCATGGCGGCCAATCCTGATATTACGGTAACAATACCCGAGAAAGTTGTTTATGGTGATGAATTCACGTTAGTTTCCAATGAGCATGGTATTACATATAGTAATAAGGTGTTGACTTCAGGCGTGGTGAGTATGACATCTAAAGGTGTGGTTACGGCAAAGAAAGCGGGTGAGGCTGAGTTGGTGGTAATGACTAACGCCAAAACGGTGGATGATGTGGATTACGGTGCCACTACAACGAAGGTGTCGTTCGAAGTACAGAAAGCTTTGCTTACGGTTACGGCAAAGAATGTGACGGTTAAAGTGGATGAGGAACTGCCTCCGACCTACGATTTGGTATATGAGGGTTGGATAGGGAAAGATACAGTGGAGACCGTTTTTGAAACTGAACCTGTGGCGCAACCCGAACTTCCGACGGAACTCGTACCTGGTACTTATCCTATCGTAGTGAAAGTTGAGAGCATGCCCGAAAACTATGAAGTGAAGACCGTAAATGGTATTTTGACGGTGGAAAAAGGCAATGGAGTTACATCTGTAAATAGTGGAGACGTGAAAGTGGCTTATGCTAATGGGAATTTGTATGTGCCTTGCGGCGGACGCGTGGAAGTTTACGCCTTGACAGGAGCTTTGGTCGGTCGGTATGAAGGCACTGTTATTCCGGTAGCTTTGCGTACCAATACATTATACATCGTGAAGACACAAAAGGGTGCTTTCCGCTTGTTGATAAAGTAAGTTGGAATGTGTGTCGGCTTTAGATGCCGTGCACGTATAATAATCCCCTTATTCTTTCTCTTTCCAGATGGGAGAGGACTGAATAAGGGGAAATCTTTTTTAGTCGCGGCGTTCGTTGTACACGCCGATTTCATTCAGGTACATGCGTTCGTTTTCGTTCTTCTTGGTGAAAGTGACTTTGACTTTATTGCCCCATACTTCATCAAAGCGGTGCACTTTTATTTTCCCGTTCTTCGGTGTCACGGGAATCTCATGCCAAACTCCGTCTTTGAGGTAGTGTATGCGGTAGCTGCTGAAGCTTTCGTTGTTGTCTACGAGTGAAATCATGTTGAACGGGCGCGTGCGTTCAAATTCCACTTCGTACCATGGTTCTTTGATTCTCGGGTTGGAATGCCAGGCCGAGCCGAAGTTGTCGTCGTTCCCGAAGTCCATGATGAAAGAATCGTAACTCCAACTGGAATTGGCCGGACGGTGTTTGGCGATGTTTTCTGCTGTAATCGGACGTTCATATTCGCCCAACGTCATTTCACCGCCTTCTTTTCCTTTCCAAAGGCGGCCGATTTCCTTCAACGCCTCCAAGGCATTGTCGTCAATCAATCCGTCCCGGTTGGGCGACACGTTGAGGATGAAGGTGCAGTATGCTTTGTTGAAAGGTATCAGGTTCTCGTTGACAATCCATTCGGGCGATTTTACGTCCGTTGTGGGGAAGTCGCTTTTCCAGAACCACGACGAGTTCAGCGGCAGGCACGACAAGGCCGGCATCCGGTTGGTGTCTTTGGAGATGTGTTGTCCGGCATTCTGTTCGAAGGACTTGATGTCGGTGTAGAACAATGCGTCCTGTGGGTATTTGGCAGAGTTCAAGTCCATGACGAGGCAGTTCGGCTGGAGCAGTTTGATGAAGTGATAGATGTCGTCGAATGGGACTTCTTCGTATGAAATGCGCGACCAAGGAGCGTCCCAACCGTCGATGATGAGGGCGGAAATGGGGCCATAGTTAGTCAGCAGCTCCTTTAATTGATTTTTAATCAAATCGATGTGGTCACGATGGATAAATCCCGGACGTAAACGGTGGTGCGTGTCGAGGATGGAATAATATAACATCACATCCAACCCTTTTTTACGGAAAGCGTCCACGTATTCCCGTACCACGTCACGTTTCAGGGGGCTGTTCATGACGTTGTATTCCGTGGTCTTCGTGTCCCAAATGCAATAACCACTGTGGTGTTTTGTGGTCAGGCATCCGAACTTCATTCCTGCACTAAGGGCAGCTTCGGCCCATTGGTTACAGTCCAGTTTCTTCGGATGGAAGGTTTCAGCCGGCATGTCGGGGTCGGGCCAGTCTTCGTCCACAAATGAGGGCATGTTGAAATGGATGAACATGCCGAACTTCTCGTTGACGAATTTCTGTTGCATGGCTTTCAGGTTGTCTTGGGCGAGGACTGAGCCACACACTGCGCAGGTAACCATGAGCAGCATGCTTCTTAAACTTTTGTACATAAATGACGAATGTTTTTAATGGTTATAAAAAATAGTTTCTTTTGCATAGCAAAGGTATGTATTCCGCAGCTTTCAAAAAGTTGATGTATGCTTCAAATAATGTAATAGCTGCACCAAAACGGGGGAAGAGAAAAAGAAACGTGCACTTCCGCCCATAGGATAATGTGGTTTTATCTGCGGAAGTGTACGTAATTCAGTTTGTGGAAGTGGTTATAAGACAACTTTGAAAGTTTGTGCCTTATTTCCAATGTCGGCTTTTATGAGATAGACCCCGTGTAGGGGAATGTCGGTTGTTCCGCTGCCGTTGACAGTCATGTGGGAAATGGTGG
This sequence comes from Paraprevotella sp., assembly GCF_986071375.1. Lineage (NCBI taxonomy): Bacteria > Pseudomonadati > Bacteroidota > Bacteroidia > Bacteroidales > Prevotellaceae > Paraprevotella > Paraprevotella sp. The sequence continues at coordinate 95,517 of NZ_CFQRNQ010000009.1, forward strand.
TTCCGGTTTCATCCATGATGGTCAGGGTTGTGCTTTCGTTCACGTGGTAATGCAATTTGCCATTTGCACCATATATCCGGACGCCGGGGAGCATATATTCCTCTACGGAACTGCCGGACGGGTCGAAGCGGGACTGTGTGAACGCTCCGCCTCTCTTGCCGTTGTCGATGGCCTGTACGCCCCATTCATACGTGGCTTCCTCGTCATCTATGTACATGGAGTAGACGGTCGTCGAGATTTGTCCCGAGATTTCTCTTGTTTTGATGAAACCGGTTTGCACGTCAGCCGGCACGGTCATGAAGATATTGTCTGAACCCGATTTTTTCAAATACAGGTTGTATTGCAAGGCTTCTTGGGGAGTGACGTCATCCGAAGCTGCGTCCCAACTGAAAGTGACCATCTTTGTGGCTTGGTCGTAGACGGCTTTCAGGTTTTGGGGAGCTGTGGGGGCTTCGTTGGCGACGGCTCCCTTGTCGGACGACGTGTTCCGGTAAAGTTCGGTGGCGCATTCGCGTGAGCATACGTCACTATGCGCCCATCCCATGTTCCAAGCATCCAGATAGCCATCGTTGTCGAAGTCTATCAAATGATTGTTACCGTGGGTGATGCGGTTGAACGTCCAAGGAGATTCCGTGTCGTACCATCCGCCGTAGGGCTTGAAACAGAAATCTCCCCGGTTCAGATAAAGCCAGGTTGTGATTTCGTGGCTTTCGCCGTGTCCGCCCGCTAAGATGTCCGGCAGCCCGTCGTGGTTCACGTCGCCGAACGAGGGGGTAGCCCCGTCTACTCCTTCAAATCCGCAGAACAAATCGTCCAACATCTCAAATGTCCGTCCGCCCTTATTGCGGTATACGTAGAATGATTTGGCATTCTGTCCTTTGGTGGCAGAATATCCGGTTACCACGATGTCCGTCCACCCGTCGGCATTCAGGTCGCAGGGGAAACAAGACGAATCGTATGATCCGTATAGGTATTGCCCGTTTTCGGAGAAAGTGCCGTCGCCATTGTTCCAATAGATGCGGAGATTGCCTTCGCCCGGGCCGTAACCGGATGAGATGATATCCAACCAACCGTCGTTGTCCATATCGGCAAAATGTACCGAACCTCTTGACAGCCCCGTGAAGGGTTTGTCGCCGTCCAGAGGGGTTTCTTGCCGGATGAATCCTTTCCCTTTATTGTTTTTATAGAGGTAAAGCACGCGCCGGTCGTGGTGTACGACGGGGTTACCGTTTTCATCCATGATGCCGTCTTTGTCTTCGTAGTCGTCCAGTCCGGCGATGATGAGGTCAAGGTAACCGTCTTTGTCATAATCGCCTACGGAGACGTAGTGGCGCGACCGTCCACCGTCCAGCGAGCCGTAGATAGGAGAGATTCCCATGAGGTTGCTTTCCGGCGTGGCTTGGTTTACTTCTTCAAATACATATTGCCCGTCCGGTCCGATACCTTTGTTCTCGTACAAGTAGGCAACCACATCATCGAGGTCATTTTCATAATCCATGGATTTCACTCCGGGTACGAACAAGTCCATTAAGCCGTCGTTGTTGTAGTCGAACCATGTGGGGCAAGCATAATATACCACGTCGAAAGGACTGTCCAGCTTCTTGAATGTCCCGTCTTCTTGATAGTCATACAGGGCGGAGAACTTTTTCCGCGAGGTTATCCGTTGGTGTTCGTTGTTGCCGGAATAAGTGACTTCCAGGAATCCGTCGTTGTCGAAGTCTCCCCAAGCCGCATTGGAACGGTCGGTAGAATGCAGGAACTGTCCACGGGAGATGGCGGTAGCCGCTTGTTCGGCAGGCACGGGGTATTTCACTTTTTCAAATACCGGTTCTGTCGGATTGCCCGGTTCCGGAAGTTCTGTAAAGTCTTCGTTCGTGAATTCGTCGTACACCTCCTTATAATGGAAGTCTGTGGCTGAAAACGCCGAGATGCCCACGTCTACGATTTGCTCTCCGCTGCCTTGTATGCATTTTACGGCTATCAGGTTCCAACTGTTCGGTTTGAGGGTCTGGCGTGCTTCGTCGGAAATGTCGTAAGGAATGTAATTGGAAACAGAACCTTTCTTCGTGGCAGCCCAAACTCCGTTGATGTAGATGAAAATGTCATCGTCATGGTAAATCATGAAGCGCATGCAGTCGATCATTTCTTGGGTTACGTCGCCCAAGTAGAACCAACGGCGCATGTAAATTTGCGGTGTGGTCCAAGGTATGGAGATAAGTCCTTGCGTATTCCATAATGAACTCTTTCCGAATGCGGCAGTCCCTTTGGGCCATAGGCTGTCATCGAACCCTTTGGAAAACCAGTGGCGAGGTGCATTGTCTTCGGTGATGAACTTCCATTTGTATTTATGTTCCTTGGCCGTCGATACGACGGGTTGTATCTTTACGTCGCTTTGCGGCATGTTGATGCATTCCAAGATTTTATCTTTCAATTCTCCTGTGGGTGAATATGGTTTCAATATGCGCCGGTCATAGGTGTAGATGCCGTTCTTCTCGATTTCCACGTCCGACAACTGTGTGTAAACGGCTGCGTTAAGTCCATAATAATAATGGTCTTTGATTTTGTCAGCCAAGTCGTTGAACATGATGGTAAAGTCTTCCGGTGTTTCCACAGTCGTGTATCCGAAGTCGCCGCCCGGCCAGATATGTCCGGGTACTTTCAGGGTGATGCCTCCGTATTCACCGTTGACGCAGGCGCGTTTCTGGTCAATGGGGCAAGAAGGGTAGGGGTAGCTGTGAGAGTCCTTGATGTCACCGATTTCGGCATCGTTCCATCCGCTGGCGCAGCAGACAAGGCTTTGCGGGCTGACTTTGTCGATGACTACTTGCGTCATCCGTTCGGTGTCGAACTGTCCCCACCCCTCATTGAATACGACCCATTGCACGATGCTCGGATGGTTTTCGAAAGCATCTATGATGCGGACAGCTTCCTCTTCAAAGTTCTGCCTTGCAAAGGCTTCGTGTCCGGCAGGAAGGTTCGGGCTGGGCAGGTCTTGCCATACTAATATCCCTTCGCGGTCGCAATGCATGTACCAGCGTGACGGTTCCACTTTGATGTGTTTGCGTATCATGTTGAAGCCAAGTTCTTTCATCGCTTTGATGTCGAACAGGAGGGCTTCGTCGCTAGGTGCCGTGTACAGTCCGTCCGGCCACCAACCTTGGTCCAACGGTCCCATTTGGAAGATTTGTGTATCGTTCAGGAAGATGCGTGGTGTGCCGTCCACGTTTTTCACTTCAATCTTGCGCATGCCGCAATAGCTTTTCACGGCATCGGTTTGTTGTCCTTCCGAAGATAGTGTGATGTTGAGGTCGTAAAGGTAGGGATGTTCTGACGACCACAGTTCCGGAGCGTTTACAGGCAAGGTGCATGGAGTGCCTGTGGCTACGCCTTGCAATGAAGCTACAGTGTTACCGTCGGGGGCTGACAACCGGATGTCGGCAGTGGCTTCGCTGTCGCCGGTAGCGTTCACTTGCAGTTTGAAGCAGGAATTGTCCACGTCCGGTTCGATAGACAACCGGGTGATATGTACCGGATTCACCGGTTCGAGCCAAACCGTCTGCCAGATGCCGCTGACTGGAGTGTACCAACATCCCCACTTGTCCAAGGCTTGTTTGCCTTTAGGTTGGCCTTCTGCTCCCGTATTGTCATGGATATAAACGGCTATTTCCTGCTCGCCTCCGTCTGTTAGTGCAGAGGTTATGTCGAAATAGAACGGGTCGTAACCTCCCGTGTGTTGGCCTACTTTCTTTCCATTGACATAGACAATCGCTTTCCAATCCACGGCATCGAAATGCAACAGGATGTTTTTCCCTTTCATGCTTTCCGGTATCGTCAGAGTTCGCCTGTACCAATAGCATTGGTTGTCGCTTTCTTCCATTACACCGGAGATGGCCGATTCAAGTGGGAAGGGCACGAGTATTTTCTTGTCATAAATGAAATCGGGGCTGTAAGCTTCGTCTTGTATGGCTTTCCGCAAGTCCCAAATGCCATTTAAGTTCATCCATTCTTGGCGTTCCATTTGTGGACGGGGGTATTCGCCGAGCACATTTTCCGGGTCAAGGGTTTCGCTCCAAGGTGTCATCATGGGGCCTTGCTTCATTTGCCATTCTACGGCATTTGCCGTCCGTATGCCTGTGAGCAATAGCAGGCTTACGGCAATCATGTGTTTTATTTTCATAATGGTCATTTTAGAAATGGATGCGGGGGCATGTTCACCCCGCATCCAAAGGTTAGGTGTTTTTTATTTCACGATAAACTTTTGGGCAGTTGTCTTACCGTCCTTGTCTGTAGCTTTCAGGATATAGATGCCCGAATTGAGGTTGTCGATGAGCGTTGTGCCGGCTTTTACGTCCATTTCAGCTATGGCAGTTCCGTTTACGGTGTAAACCGTGACATGCATATCCGTGCCGGTGCAAATGGTGGCCCGGTTGTCATGGCCGCGTACTTCTATTCCGTTTCCTTGGGCAATGTTTTCCTTGATGCTTTGGGGATTCTCTCCCGGATCGAGGTACAAGCCATAGATGTTGGCACCGATATTATCCCTGTCGGGCAAGTTATAGACTACGTACAGGTCATGTATTCCGCTTATGTCTGCCAAATCGCCGGCTGTCGTCAGCTTGTTGCCCCAACTTCCGGTGCCTTGCGCCCTGACGACGGCTACGGGTTCGCGTCCTTCGAGTGCCGCATTCAATTCTTCCAGGTTGGTGACATTTTCCCAGTCGATGTCGTTCAAGTCTGTGTAAAGCGTAAAGTTGGCATCTTCTATGGTACTGCCAATGTATGAAGGTTCGCAGGATGCGTTGATGAAGACCTCTTTATAGTAATTGTCCTTGAAGTCGATGCCTTTGTAAGCTACGACTACGCCGGCTTTGGTGTAACCTATGTTGCTTCCTTCGCATCGTGCATCCCCGCTGATAGGCTTGATGACTTCCCATTGTATGCCTTGGTTGGTGTCAGTTCCTTCCGTAGCCCCGTTTTCTCCTGTCGTGACGAACACTACGGCATTCTTCGATGGTTCTACGTTTTCATATACCACGCCGCAATCCGGATTTTCAAACCAGAGGGAATCCTTGACCAGTTCGATTTTCTGCAGATTCGTGGCATCTCCCCACTTGATGAACAGGCGATGGCTGCCGGTCACATCTTGTAACCGGGTGGCTACCGGAGTGAAGCTGTTCCATTCCTGTATGTTGATTCCGGTCCATGTCCGTGCTATCATATTTTCGGGTTTAACCTCGTCTATGTAGAATTCCATATATTCCATGTATCTTTCACCGTCGTGACCGATATAGGCCACCAGTTGTTGGAACTCTCCGTTACCGAAGTCTATTTCCTCGGTGGATTTGACGATAAATCCGTTGTTTGTTCCGCCCCAGCATCCGGCTTCTTCGTTGTATTTTGCATCTTTGTAGGGATCTTCTTCCGGATTCTCCGGAACGTCTACCGCCCTCACAAGGGCAGAACCGTCGATGACGGTGGCCAGTTCTTCGTATCCTTCCATTTCGCCGGGCCATGGTTGCAGGCCTTCCTCTTCTTCCGGTATAGCTTCTTCGTAGAATTTCACGGAACGCAAGTTCCCGCTTCCGGCACGGAAAGTCAGCCATACTTTCTGTTTGCCGGTAGGACGTGCGAAACCGTCTTCTTCTTTCATGTTTTCGGCAAACATGTCGAACTGGTGGTAACCGAAAGTCCTTTCCACCCTGATTTCATTGAACGGGACGGCTTCTTCCGGAGTAGCCCCGGCACTGAGTACGACGTATTTGGCTTCACCATACGTGCCCCATCCGTTGGCAAACTCCACACCGGTAGCCTGATAGGCATTTCCGTCTGTTCCGAAATCTACCTCTCCCAATCCGATGACGGTGTTTTCGCTAGTGTTACCTATGTTTCCGTATCCCACGTCAAAAGACGCGTCTGTCACCAATTCGATGTTTTCCGCATTGCTCTTCATGAGCGGGATAAACAAGTCGCCGGTAGCAGGTTGAGGCTCTTCGGGGTTCTGTCCCGGATCCAAATACAATCCGTAGATGTTGGCACCGATATTGTCCCTGTCGGGCAAATTATAGACCACATATAAATTATGTATGCCTTCCACATGGCTTAACGGGGCTGTAGTGGTGAGTTTGTTACTCCACGCGCCGGTACCTTGTGCCCTGACTATAGCCACCGGCTCACGGCCTTCGAGCGCGCCATGCAGCTCGTCTAAGTTAGTCACGGTGGCCCAGTCGATGTCGTCCAAGTCTACATATAAAGAGTAATTAGCCTCTTCTGTGGTGCTGCCGATATAGGTCTTGTCGCAAGAAGCATTGATGAACACGTCCTTATAATAACCGTTCTTGAAGTCTATGTCTTGGTACATTACCACCACGCCGGCTTTTGTATAACCGATGTTGCCGCCCTCGCATTTGGCATCCCCGCTGATGGGTTGGATTATTTTCCAGGCAGTTTCGCCTTGGGACACGTCTCCGCCTTCCGTAGCTCCGGATTCGCCTTTGGTCACGAATACCACAGCATTCTCCGACGGTTGTGCGTTGTCGTAAACGACTCCGCAGTCCGGATTCTCATACCAGACGGGTTCTTTGACCAAATCTATCTGGTGGAGGTTCGTGGCATTGCCCCATTTCACATACAGGTGATGGCTGCCCGTTACCTCTTTCAACGTAGTGGCCACCGGTGTGAACTTGTTCCATTCCTGTATATTGATGCCCGTCCATGTCCTGGCCACCATATTTTCCGGTTTTACTTCGTCGATATAGAATTCCATGTACTCCGTGTATCTTTCACCGTCATGCCCGATATAGGCCACTAATTGTTGGAATTCTCCGTTGCCGAAGTCTATTTCCTTGGTGGATTTGACGATAAACCCGTCGTTTGTTCCGCCCCAACATGCCGTATTTTCATCGTATTTGGCATCTTTGTAAGGGTCTTCTTCCGGATTTTCAGGTACTTCTACCGCTCTCTCAAATGCGGCAGCTTCTATGGAGTTCGTGATGTCTCCGTAGCTTTCTGCTTGGTTGGGCCAAGGCTGTACGCCTTCCATACCTTCGGAAAGGGCGTTTTCATAGAACTTCACCGAACGCAGGTTGCCTTGTCCGGCACGGAATGTCAGCCACACTTTCTGTTTACCGGTGGGAAGGGCGAATCCGTCTCCTTTGTCCATATTCTCGGCAAATAGTTCAAACTGATGGTAACCGTAAGTGCGGGTCACGGTCATTTCGTTGAACGGGACGGCCTCTTCTGCCGTGGCTCCGGCACTGAGGACTACAATCTTCTCTTCGTCGTAGCTGCCCCATCCGTGGGCGAACTCCACTCCGGTGGCTTTGTAGTTCGTCCCGTCTGTACCGAAATCCACTTCTCCCAAACCGATGACGGTTTCCGTCGAAGTGTTCCCGATGCAGCCGTAACCTACATCAAAACTCGCATCTTTTACCAACTCAATGTGGGATGCGTTGCTTTTCATGAGTCCGACGACCAGGTCTTCGGCCATCGCCTGACTTGTCCCCAATAAGGACAGTACTCCTACGAGTAACGTGTTTTTTCTCATTGTGATTAACTGTTTAATTTATGGGTTAAGTTGTAATGAAGTATTGCGGGTGCGCCCACGATACTTGTTTTTTATGGTTATCAAAGATCTCGACGCTGTAAATTTACACCTTTATGATATAGCGGAAAGAGAATAAACGCGTCAAATAGTGGTAGGGTTGAATCAATACGCTCTTTTTGGGCACAGGTTGGCGCATTTGCTTTGTTTTTTATCCGCTTTGTACTATCTTTACCCTTGTAAAATAAGGCACAAATGAAAGCAAAGATAGATTGCATATTGGACTTCCTGAAAGATGTGGCGGCGCATAACGACCGGGGATGGTTTGCAGGACACAAAAGGCAGTATGAGGAAGCGCACGGGCTTTTCGAGGAGATGGTGCAGGCACTTATCCATCGTATCGCGGTATTTGACGGTAGTGTGGCACACCTTACGGTAAAGGATTGCACGTATCGTTTTTATCGCGACACGCGTTTCTCTGAAGACAAATCGCCTTATAAGCGCCATTTCGGAGCCTATATCAACGCCTGCGGCAAGAAATCCTGGCATAGCGGTTATTATTTCCACCTTCAGCCCGGCGAATGCTTGTTGGCCGGTGGGTCGTGGTGTCTGCCTTCGCCGATTCTGAAAGCTGTCCGCCAGTCCATCGTGGACGAGGTGGACGAATTCCGCTCTATTGTGGAGGCGGCAGATTTCAAGGCGGCATTTCCCGTCATAGGCGAGACGCACTTGAAAACCCTTCCTAAGGGCTTTCCGAAGGATTTCCCTTATCCGGATTATTTGAGGCCGAAAGATTACTCCGTTTGCCACACGGTGCCGGATGATTTCTTCCGTGATGAAAACTGGTTGGACCGTACGGCCGGGATTTTCGAGTTGATGAAGCCCTTCAATGATTTTGTGAACTATACGATTGACGAATGCGAGTGAATCGTAAGATGCCGGACTGATGATTATATTTAACCTGAAAATAAAGAAAATATGAATGTAGGAGACAAGGCGCCCGAGGTGCTGGGCGTGAACGAACAAGGAGAGCAGATTTTGTTGAGCCACTACCGTGGAAAGAAAGTGGTGCTTTATTTTTATCCCAAGGACAATACGTCGGGCTGTACGGCCGAAGCTTGCAGCCTGCGCGACAACTATTCTGCGCTGAAGGATAAAGGATACGAGGTAATCGGGGTAAGCGTGGACAGTGCCGCTTCGCACAAGAAGTTCATAGAGAAACATGAGTTGCCTTTCACGTTGATTGCCGATACGGACAAGTTGTTGGTCAATGAGATGGGCGTATGGGGAGAGAAGAGCATGTATGGCCGCAAGTATATGGGAACTTTCCGCACCACCTTTGTCATTGATGAAGAAGGAGTGATAGAGAAGGTCTTCTCCCCGAAAGAAGTCAAGACCAAGACGCACGGCGAACAGCTGCTTGCGTTGTAGATGGCATAGCCGAAGTTACGGCCGCCCTTCCATATACCTATTTATATATATGGGAGGGCGGCCGTTTTTTTAGTCAAGGCCGGAGAAACGGGTCAGCGGTTCAAGTAATGCCGGGCCACTTCGAGGGCCGTATGGATATTGTCGCAGATGTTTTTCTTGCCGAGCAGTTCATAAAATCCGCTTTTCTTGAGGGCTTCGTGTACTTTCGGATTAACTCCGGACAAGATGATGTGCACCCCTTCGCGATGGCTCATCTCGCACAGGTTGGTCAGGTTGTGGATACCCGTAGAGTCGATGAACGGAACTTTCCGCATGCGGATGATACGTACCTTAGGCTGTTCCTTGGTTTGTAGTACGACCTCTTCAAACCGGTTGGCAATGCCGAAGAAGTAAGGGCCGTTGATTTCGTAGACCTCCGTGTGGTCGGGAATGTGCAAGTGTTCTTCCGAAATCACGGTGCCGTCGGCATCCGTAGGGACGATTTCATCCTTAAAAAGGTTCACCTCCGTGGTTTCCATGACCCGCTTGATGAACAACAGGCAGGCCAGTACCAGTCCGAACTCAATGGCTACGGTCAGGTCGAATATCACGGTGAGGAAGAAAGTGATAAGCAAGACGGCCACATCGGACTTAGGATTGCGCAAAAGTTCCCTGAATGTCCGCCAACCGCTCATGTTATAGCTCACAATGACCAATACGCCCGCCAGACAGGCCATAGGAATGTATTGCGCCAGTGGCATGAGCAACAGGAAAATGAGCAGCAGCACGATAGCATGCACGATACCGGCCACGGGCGTGCGTCCCCCATTGTTGATGTTCGTCATGGTACGGGCGATGGCACCGGTGGCAGGGATGCCGCCGAAGATGGGGGAGAGGATGTTGGCGATGCCCTGTCCCACTAATTCCTGGTTCGAGTCATGATGGTCGCCGATGACACCGTCGGCCACGGTGGCCGAGAGCAGCGATTCGATGGCTCCCAGTATGGCGATGGTGATGGCAGGAGCCATCAGTTGCTTGATGCTTTCCCAGTTCAGTTCGGGTACGTTCATGCCCGGAAGTTCGGCTTTAATCATGAAGCGGTCGCCGATGGTTTCCACTTGCGTCGCTATACCGTATTGTTTCAGCAGGTAGACTCCCACGGTCATGACGATGATGGCAATGAGCGAACCCGGAATCTTGTGGGTCAGTTTGGGGGAGAGGGCGATAATGGCCACGCTGACTATACCCACGGCGGTGGACCATACGTCCAAGCTGCCGAAGTGGCGGATGTACACGATCCATTTCTCTATGAAATCGGCCGGCACGTTGTCGATGGTCAGTCCGAACAGGTCTTTGATTTGCGTCGTGAAAATGGTCACGGCGATTCCGCTAGTGAAGCCTACCACGATGGGATAGGGGATGTATTTGATGATGGTACCCAGATGGAATACGCCCAACAGAATCAGGAACACGCCGGCCATGACGGTGGCCACAAGCAGGCCTGCTTCGCCGTATTGTTGTATGATGCCGTAGATGATGACGATAAAAGCCCCCGTCGGTCCGCCGATTTGCACACGGCTTCCGCCAAACAGGGACACGGCCAGTCCGGCGATGATGGCCGTGATGATGCCCTTCTCAGGTGTCACGCCGGATGCAATGCCGAAGGCTATGGCCAATGGCAGGGCTACGATGCCCACTATGAGGCCGGCCATGATGTCTGCCGTCAGCTTTTCTTTGTTGTACTCTCTCAAGTCAAGGAATAGTTTAGGCTTGAATTCAAATTTGCTCATAATCTGGTTATTTTGGATTTGTATATCCTGATTGTTTTTAAGGAAGTGCAAAGATAGCCCTTTTATGTCACAAACTCTAATAAATTGCTAAAAAACGTTTTTATGCGGAGGTTGGAAATGATAAAATGTTTGTGGATATGGGGGAAAAACGATACTAAAGCCTCAAAATGGGGTGGAAAGCAAAAATTAAATGTTATCTTTGCGATTAAAATTATTCACTATTAAAAACATTTTAAGTTATGTTCGAAGGTCAACCTAAAGGTCTTTATGCATTGGCGCTGGCCAATACGGGCGAGCGTTTCGGTTACTACACGATGCTGGCCATTTTCACGTTGTTCTTACAGGCGAAATTCGGATACTCAGCCGGTGAGACATCCACAATTTTCGGCGTGTTCCTCGGGGCGGTTTATTTTGTGCCGCTTTTTGGTGGAATGTTGGCCGACAAGTACGGGTTCGGCAAGATGGTCACGCTCGGTATATTCATCATGTTCATCGGTTACTTGTTGTTAGCGGTCCCGACGGGTGCTGATGTGGCCGGAAAGTCCATGATGTTCGGTGCGTTGGCATTGATTGCTTGCGGCACGGGACTTTTCAAAGGCAACCTGCAAGTCATGGTCGGCAACCTCTATGATGCGCCAGAGTACAGGGACAAGCGCGACACGGCGTTCAGCCTCTTCTACATGGCCATCAACATCGGTGCGCTGTTTGCCCCCACGGCGGCCACCAAGATGACTAATTACGTGTTGGGCATGAACGGCTTCACTTATAATGCACAGATTCCTGCCCTTGCCCACCAGTATATGGATAATGCGGCGGGAATGACGGCACAGTCTGCCGCCACGTTGGAGTCGCTCAAGGCTGCACAGGGATTCACGGGTGACACGGCGGTTTTCTGTCAGAGTTACATCGAAAAGTTGTCCGAAGCTTACAATTACGGCTTTGCCGTGGCATGTGTTTCGCTTATCGTGTCCATCCTTATATACTATGGCTTCCGCAGCACTTTCAAGCATGCCGATTATAACGCGAAGACGGCATCTGACGGGCATGTACCCGTGGAGGAACTGTCTCCGGCCGAGACGCGCCAACGCATCACCGCGCTTTGTCTTGTGTTTGCCGTGGTGCTCTTTTTCTGGATGGCTTTCCACCAGAACGGCTTGACGCTTACGTTCTTCGCGCGCGATTATACGCAGGCTTCGGCTTCGGGCTTGTTGGGCATGACGTTTAATGTGTTCAATTTGGTGCTGATTATTGCTTTGGTGTATGCCATGTTCTCTCTCTTCCAAAGCAGGACAGGCCGCGGCAAACTGGTTTCCGGTCTGGTGGCAGTAGCTTCCGTGGGCGTTCTGGCGGGGCAGTATGCAGCAAGCGATGCCGAGGTGGAGATCCTGCCGCAGATTTTCCAACAGTTCAATCCGTTCTTCGTGGTAGCCTTGACACCGGTTTCGTTGGCGATATTCGGTTTCTTGGCCAAGAAAGGAAAGGAACCTTCGGCTCCTCGTAAAATCGGGTTGGGGATGCTGATTGCCGCCTGCGGTTTCGGTATCATGGCTTTCGGTTCCATGGGATTGCCTACGCCCGATGCGTTGGCTCAGGGTGCCGATGTCAGCTTGGTCTCGCCCAATTTGCTCATTTCCACTTATCTTGTGTTGACGTTTGCTGAGTTGTTGTTGTCTCCCATGGGCATTTCTTTCGTGTCTAAAGTGGCTCCCCCGAAGTATAAGGGTATGATGATGGGTGGTTGGTTCGTGGCCACGGCTATCGGCAATTACATGGTGTCTATCATCGGTTACCTGTGGGGCGGCATCGAGTTGTGGATGGTGTGGAGCGTGCTCATCGTGCTTTGTCTGCTTTCGGCCTTGTTCATCTTCTCCATTATGAAGAAGCTCGAAAAGGTGGCGTAAGGAATATTTTTCGGGAACTTTTCTTGTAAAGTTTCCGGATGAAGTGTGAAACCTCTGGGTGTCATTCTCTATTATGTTGGCATTCAGAGGTTTAATGTTTTGTGTAGAGTCGTGAAATTCTTTGCGCCAAATGAAAAATCAATCTCAGCCGAATGAAAAATCGTTTGGCTGAGATTGATTTTTTGTTTGGCGCATGTTGTTTTTCAGATTTCCTACATGAGGAATTTGTAAATCTTTACGCCCTGACTCCCGGGCTTAGCGGTCTTCCCAGATTTCGGCCATCGCCTTGCGTGTCTTTTCCGGAATGGCCGGTGTGGCCGGATAGCCGATGGGGATGATGGCTACCGGATACCACTCGTCAGGCAGATTGAAAAGCTCTTGGCAGAGTTGCACGCGGAAGTTGCACACCCAACAAGTACCCAATCCTTGTTCAGTCGCAGCCAGGCACAAGTGCTCTATGGCGATGGCCACGTCGATGTCGGCATGGTTTTTCTCGTCATACCGCCGCGTCCAGGCCGCCCCGTGGTTTTCGCAGACCAAGATATAAGCCGGAGCCTCGCGGAACCATTCCTTGTCGTAACATTGCTGCAGGCGTGCGCGGTCGTCTTCGCCGGTGAAGAGGATGAATTTCCATGGCTGCCTGTTGACGGCCGAGGGAGCCAGGCGCGTGCATTCTTTGATATATTCCATTTTCTCTGCCGGAATGGCATCCGGCTTGAAGGCACGCACGGAATAGCGTGCGTGGCAAAGGTCTTTGAAGTCCATAATCATGTATTTTGTGGTTCAGTGAACAAATGTACACAAAAAACAATAAAGCTGTATTTTATGCGGCAGAAAATAAGTATTTCTTCACAAAGTATAAATGAGGGTAAATAAAATCCTGAAAAGTTTGTGGGTATGGCAAATAGTGTTACCTTTGTGATATGCGATTCCTGTGTATGTGAGAGATGAAGGGGAAGCATACTAAACCCAATATATTAATTAAAAAATGAAGAAATCATGTTGACGCAAATTATCATCACTTCTATGGCAGCCGTATTTTCGCTGCCCCAGTTACCCTACGAGAGCAATGCCTTGGAACCTGTCATCAGCAAGGAAACCATAGATTATCATTATGGCAAGCATTTACAGGCATACGTGAATACGTTGAATACGTTGGTGAAAGGCACCGAGTATGAAAAGAAGAATCTGGAAGAGATCGTACGCCATGCACCGGCCGGTCCGTTGTTTAACAATGCGGGCCAGGTGCTCAATCATACACTGTATTTTGAACAGTTCCGTCCGGTGGGGGCTGAAGGCCCGGCAGTGCCGGAAGGCAAGTTGGACAAGGCCATCCGGACTGCATTCGGAAGCTTTGACGAATTCAAGGAGAAAATGGCGGCAGCCTCCACCGGTTTATTCGGTTCGGGTTGGGCGTGGTTGGCGCAAAACGAAAAGGGCGAATTGGTTATCGTACAATGTCCTAACGGCGGCAATCCTGTGACGATGGGCTACGTGCCCCTGTTGGGATTCGATGTTTGGGAACATGCCTACTATGTGGACTATCGCAATCGGCGTGCCGACCATATCGCAGCTTTGTGGCAGATTATTGATTGGAAAGTAGTGGAGAATCGAATGAAATAGGCTTTCCGTATGGGAAAGTATATTTTCGATTAGTTAAGGTTGGACCGCCTGTTGTCGTGAAGATAACAGGCGGTTTTTAGTATCCCTCATGGAATGGGGAAATCATTGGGTGTCTAATGATTTGATGTAGCTGTACATCAGTTTGTAGAAAGGTGTGCGGCATAGCGTATGGCTGTTGCCCACTATGATAAGCTTCATGCGTGCCCTCGTGATGGCCACGTTCATACGGCGCAGGTCGTGCAGGAATCCGATTTGCCCGTTCTCGTTGCTCCGCACCAAGCTGATGAGGATGACGTCGCGCTCCTGCCCTTGGAACCCGTCTACGGTGTTTACGCTCAGCAGATGGCGGTAGGGTTTGAAAAAGGCATCCCGGCGCAACAGGGTGCGCAATAGTTGCACTTGGCCTTTGTAAGGGGAGATGAGCCCGGTGTCGATGCGTTCCGCCAATATCCTTTCCTTGCCTATCTTTTGGAAATAGGCCTTCAGTATGTTCAGGGTGAGCCGTGCTTCTTCGGGGTTGGAACGGCTAGTGCTGTCCGGATTGCGGGTTTCTTCGAAGTCGGGTATCCCTGCCGTCGGGGGAGCCGGTGCGGATACCGGATTGGAAGGTTCTTCTGTCAGGTATGGGGCGGTTTGTTCCTCGTCTGCCGTGTCTATCCATTCCATTGGCGTGTCCCAGTCCAGAATGCCCCTGTATTTCACTTCCGGGGCACTTTCCACCTTCCCGTCGTAGAAGCATTCGCTAGAGAAGTGCATGATGGCATCGTTCATGCGGTATTGCGTACGGAGCAGGCTGACAGCGGAAGGTTGGCGGGCGGCGATGGTTTCCATCAGCGTGCGGTCCAGTCCGCCCTTCAGGGCCTCGGGGCATTTCACGGTGGGAGGAAGTTGGCGGTGGTCACCGGCCAGGATGACGCGCCCGGCCTTTTGGATGGCAATCCAACAGGACGCTTCGAGGGCTTGGGCGGCTTCGTCGATGAACAAGGTTGAGAACTTTTTTCCTGCTAATACGCGGTTGGCACTGCCTGTCAGCGTGCAGGCAATGACCCGCGTTTCGTTGAACAAACTTTCGTTGATGGCGATTTCCAGTTCGGTTGCCCGGTCGCGCAGCCGGGCTATCTTTTGGTGGAAAGCTTCACGGCCCGACGACGGGCGGTGGGCGTACAGGTCGCGGATGGCTTTGCGGATGGCCCAGAGCGAGGGGTAGGAAGGATGTGCTTCGAAACGCCGTTCGTAGGTGAACGACAGCATCTTGTCATTCACGCGAGAAGGGTTTCCGATGCGCAGGACTGCCACGCCCCGGTCGGTCAGTTTCTCCGAAATCCAGTCTACGGCCATGTTACTTTGTGCGCACACCAATACTTGGCTCTCGCGGTGGAGCGTCTCGTAGATGGCTTCCACAAGGGTAGTGGTCTTGCCTGTTCCCGGAGGGCCGTGCACGATCATCACGTCTTTGGCACGCAACACTTCGTTGACTGCGGTTTCTTGTGTGGGATTGAGCCAAGGAAAACGTACTGGTTGGAATGTAAAGTGACCGGCCTGGGCCGTTCCGTGAAAAATGTCGCGCAATTCTGCCAAGCGGCCATGCCGTGCGGCACTTACCCGGTCCAAGGCTTCGAACATCAGGCGGTAGGTGGTTTCGTCCAAGTAGAGTTGCGCACCGACGCGGTCGTTTCCTCTCAAATGCGAAAGGGTTTCCGTGTCCGGCAGGGCTACCACCATCGTGTTGCCGTCTACGAAGCTTACGGTGCCGGTGAAGTGGAAATAATGCAGTCGGCCGCCGTGGTTGCCCTGTCGTAGCTCTCCGGAGGCATCTTGTGTGAAGAAACACACTTGTTTGCCCGGCTCGAAGCCATGGTCTTCTTCTGTATGCTCCGTGCGTTCTACTTCTATTACCAGTTGGTTGAGCGAGTTGTAATAACTCTTTCCAAAGGAAAGCGGGTACCAACATAGCCCTTGTTTGATTTTTCGGGTTATACCGGCTATTTCCGTTTGGGTGCGGAATTGCGTTTTTTCGTATTCATATTCCAATTCGAGCAAGCGACGTTGCTGTTGGAGCCATAAGACAGGTGATGCAGGCATGGCAGCTTAGGATTTGGGATCGGTAGGAGAAGTATGCTCGGATTTCAGGTCGGCCCGGCTTTTGCTTTGGGTAACCAACCATACGCCTCCGAAAACCAAAAGGACGGCTGTCCCTTGACTCCATCCGAAGACTCCTAACCCCGTAGCTACGCTGACGATACAGGCTACGATGGGTTGCACGTAGTTGTACATGCTCACGATGGTGGGGCGTAGCAGTTTCTGTCCTGTCATCATCATGATATAAGCTAAATAAGTGGCCACGAAGACCACAAAAGCCGTTTCAAACCAAGTGGTTGGCGGAATTTCAGCCCATGGCAGTATGGCCAGATCCTTATAGGTGAAGGGCAGGATGACGATGGTGGCGTAGGTGAACATCCATTTCATGCAGGTCACTACGGTGTATTTCTGTATCAGCTTCTTGAAGATAGTCAGGTAAACGGCAAAGCTGCATTGGGCGGTAAGGCACAGCAGGTCGCCCGTCAGGCTGCCATTGCCTTTTTGGGTGGCGTGTCCGTTGCCTAAGATAAGCAGCAGGGCACCGATGGCACCACAGAAGATGCCCAACACTTTTTTGTTCGTGACCGGTTCTTTCAGGAACAGGGCGGCCAGAATCATGGTCACGATGGGGAGTGTGGTGGTGACGATGCTGGCGTTGACGGGGGATGTCAGGGATAGCCCAATCGTAAAGCAGCATTGGTTGAACACGATGGCGAGCATGCCGGCAAAGAAAAACATCAGTAAGTCACGGGGAGCGACTTCTTCCTTATGGCGGCCGAAAAGGGAAGTGAGCCAAAAGCATAAGGCCGCACCGGCCGCCCGGAAACTTACCAATGCCAATCCGCTGATGCCGTGCGCCATGGCATCTTTGCCTAAGGGCGACATCAGTCCCCAGGCCGCACAGGCCGCAAACATGCAAAGGTGGCCTGTCAGGTTTTTATCTTTATACATCTTTCTTGAATTTATACGTATCGGAAAAACGACTGCAAAGTTAGTCGTTTCATCACAAATTTTAGCATCTTTCCGTTGCTTCTTTCTATGGGAAAACTTATCTTTGCTGAAGCGAGGACAGGATTCGGCTTGGCTGTTTGCTGTCTTTGGATAAAGAGGATTCTGAAAAACGCAGACTATGGATAAGATAGGTGAATACATACGGCGTATTGAGATAGACTCGCTTTGGAGCGGGCAGAAGCATATCGTGTGGGAATTGGACCGCAAGGTGAATATCCTGAGCGGTGTGAACGGGGTCGGCAAGAGCACGATTCTGAACAAAGTGATATTAAGGCTTTTGCAGGTGGTCAAAGACAGCTGTACGGACAAGCCCGATGTGAAACTAACATACGAACCGGTGGATGCCGTGACTGTCCGGTTCGATGTGGTGCGGAGCTTCGACCGTCCTTTGGTCCACAGCAATTTGTTGGAAAAATTAGCGGATGACAGGGTGGCTACAGAGCTAGACTGGCAGCTTTATCTCTTGCAGCGGCGTTTCCTGGACTATCAGGTCAATGTGGGGAATCGTATGATTGCCATGCTGACGAGCGGTGACCCGGAAGCGAAGGCCAAGGCCCAGGAGGCAGCTCAAGCCCGTGTGCAGTTCCAAGACATGGTGGACGAGCTGTTCAGCGAGACCGGAAAGAAAATCGTGCGCAGTAGCAATGAAATACAGTTGGAGCAGTTCGGCGAGGTGCTTTCGCCTTACAAACTTTCTTCCGGCGAGAAGCAGATGCTCGTGATTCTGCTTACCGTATTGGTGGAAGACCGTCAGCCTTACGTGCTTTTCATGGACGAGCCGGAAATCAGCCTGCATGTAGAGTGGCAGCAAAGGCTGATTACGCTGATACGGCAGTTGAATCCGAATGTCCAAATCATCCTGACGACGCATTCGCCGGCCATGATCATGAACGGATGGATGGATGCCGTGACGGAAGTGACCGACATTACACAATAAATTTCTGAGGAAGGGAGGGGAGCGTTATGGCCAAAAGATTGTCTGAGAACCTGACTTCTTTGTATCTGGGAGCGGCGCAGAGGTTGAAACCCAAAACGGCACGGCGGAAAATCGTGGCGTATGTGGAAAGTTACGACGATGTGTTTTTCTGGCGGACCGTATTGGATGATTTTGAGGATGACAGCCGTTATTTTGAAATCATGTTGCCTTCCCGCAGTACGTTGGGCAAAGGGAAAAAACTGGTGTTGACGAACAAGCTCGGCCCCCAACTGGGAAATTATATGATAGCCTGCGTCGATGCGGACTACGATTATTTGTTGCAGGGCGCCACGCCGACCTCACGGCTGATTAACCGGAACCCTTTTGTGTTCCATACTTATGCATACGCCATCGAGAATTACCAGTGTTATGCGGAGACGTTGCACCGTGTCTGTGTAATGGCTACGCTCAACGACCGCCAGATTGTGGATTTTGAGAGTTTCATGCGGGAATATTCCCAACTCATCTGGCCGTTGTTCGTATGGTCGGTTTGGGTGTACCGGCGGAACCATTACCGGGAGTTTACTTTGACGGAGTTTGGCAATCATGTGAGTTTCAGTGATATTAATGTGTACCATCCCGAACAGACGTTGGAACTTGTGCGGCGGAGGGTCAACCGGAAGATAGCTTGGTTGCAACGCCACTTCCCACAGGCGAAGAAAGATTACGAGATGCTGAAGACGGAACTGTTAGGTTTGGGGGTCACCCCGGAGACGACTTATTTGTATATTCAGGGGCATACCTTGTTCGACAACGTGATTTCTCCCTTGTTGGATCCTGTTTGTATTTTGCTGCGTAAAGAACGTGAGCGTGAAATCCGTAATCTGGCCGAGCACGACACGCAGCGGCAAAACGAATTGTCGTGTTACCAACATAGCCAGAATTCCGTGGAGGACATGTTGCGGAAGAATGTAGGGTTTAAGGATGCGCCGCCTTATAAATTGCTTGAACGGGACATCCGGCGTTTGTTGGACCGCATGGATGCCGGAGCTATGCAAAATACTTGTCCAACTTCTTGATGAACATGTTTTGGCAGAATACGACCACGCTGTCGCCTTCCTGGATTTGTGTCAATCCGTTTACGTGCATGCCTTCGCCGTTTCGTACTAACCCTCCGATGGCTACTCCCGTCGGAAGGCCGAGGTCTTTCACCGGTTTCTTGGTGACTTTGGCCCCGGATTTTACTTCGAATTCAGCCACGTCGGCATCGGCCACGGTCAGGCATTTCACGTTGGTAACGTCCGAATCCAACATCATCTGGTAAATATGACTGGCGGCAATCGTCTTTTTGTTGATGATGGTGCCGATATCCAATCTTTCGGCCATGGAGATATAGTCCAGGTTATCTATTAGCGCCACGGTTTTCCGCACTCCCAACCGTTTGGCCGTAAGGCAAGCCAGGATGTTGCTTTCGCTTTGTCCGGTCAGGGCCACGAAAGCTTGGGTGTGCTGTATGCCTTCCGTAATCAGTAACGAAGAGTCGCGTGCGTCTCCGTTGATGACCATCACGTCGCTGTCTCCTAAAGCCTCGTTCAGCTCGTTGCAGCGGGCGGGGTCGCTTTCTATGATCTTCACCTCCATGTATCCCGGGACATTCAGGGCGGTGTGCATGGCCGTGCGTCCGCCTCCCATGATCATGACGTTTTTCACGTCTTCATAATGTTCTTTGCCTACAATCTTTCGGATGTAAGGGATGTATTTCTTCGTGGTCATGAAATACACGATGTCGCCCAGTTGAAGCGTGGCATCACCGTTCGGGATGATGGTCATGTCGTCTCGTTTGACTGCCACGACATGGTAGCAAGTGTCCGGACCGCACAGTATCTTCAGCGGGATGTTGAGGATTTCTGCGGTTTCACGCAACTTGATGCCCAACATGACGAGTGCCCCGTCGTGCACTTCCCACCACTGCCTTATCCAACTATGTTTGATGCCTTCTATGATATCCCGTGCGGCCAGTATTTCCGGATAGATGAGGGAACTGATACCCATGTTCTTGAAAAAGCTTTTGTATTCTTCGTCCAAGTATTCCGCATTGTCGATGCGCGCTACGGTTTTCCGCGCCCCCAAGGTGTGGGCCAACATGCAGCAGGTGATATTTTTCATTTCGTCTGGCATGACGGCGATGAACAATTCGGCATGTGCGGCTCCGGCTTCTTTCAGGCCGCTGATGGAAGTCGGTTTTACGTTGAGGGTCATGAGGTCAACGTTGTCGGCTACTTTTGAAAGTTTGTCTTCGCTTTCGTCTATCAACGTGATGTTCTGGCTTTCTTTGGCTAAGAGTTGTGCTAAATGTGTGCCTACAGCCCCGGCACCGGCAATGATAATCTTCATGGATTTACTTTTGTGAAATGGAACGGAGTTGTGACACGATGGCATCCCGGTCGATTCCGGCTATTTGCCGTAGTTGTTCCACCGTGCCGTGTTCTACGAAATAATCGGGCAGTCCCATCCGTGTTACTTTAGGGAAGAAGTCATGGTAGGACATGTATTCTAATACGGCAGACCCTAATCCTCCGCAGATGACTCCGTCTTCTATCGTGATGATTCGGGAGAAATGCGTTCCAACTTCGTGTAAGATGTTTTCGTCCAACGGCTTGAGGAAACGCATGTCATAGTGGGCTACCGTGAGAGGATGTCCTTCTTGTGCCTGTTGTTGTTCGAACAGGCGGATGGCCTCTGCCGCCGTGTTGCCGATGGGGCCTAACGAAAGCAGTGCGATGTCCTTTCCTTCTTTGAGAAGTTGTCCTTTCCCCACTTCGATGGCTTCAAAATCACATTGCCAGTCGGTCAGCACGCCCCGTCCGCGTGGGTAGCGGATGACGAACGGGCCTTGGTTGGGGAGCTGTGCCGTGTACATGAGCAGGCGCAGTTCTTTTTCGTTGAGTGGGGAAGAAAGGATGAGGTTGGGGATGGGGCGGAGCGCGGCCAAGTCGAATGCGCCATGGTGCGTGGGACCGTCTTCACCCACCAGTCCTGCGCGGTCTAAACATAACACCATGTTAAGGCGTTCTATCGCAATGTCGTGGATGAGGTTGTCGTAGGCTCGTTGGGCAAAGGAGGAATAAATGTTGCAAAACGGGATGAGGCCGTCTTGTGCCATGCCCCCGGAAAAGGTGACGGCATGCCCTTCGGCGATGCCTACATCGAAGGCCCGGTCCGGCATCTCCTTCATCAAGACATTCATTGAGCAGCCCGACGGCATGGCAGGTGTCACTCCGATGATTTTCGGGTTCATCCGGGCCAGTTCGAGTAAGGTCTGTCCGAAGACATCTTGGTAACGTGGAGGCAGGTTGCTCGTGTCCGTCTGTATGCGTTCGCCGGTTTCCTTGTCGAATTTGCCCGGTGCGTGCCAGATGTCAGCCGCTTTCTCCGCCGGTTTGAATCCTTTGCCTTTGACGGTGTGTATATGGAAAAGTTTAGGGCCTTTCATGTCTTTCAAGACCCGGAGCGTGTGTACCAGTTCGATGACGTCATGACCGTCGCTAGGGCCGAAGTAGCGTATGTTCATTCCTTCGAATACGTTCTGTTGGTTGCTGATAAGCGACTTCAGCGAGTTGTTGAAACGGATGAGTTGCTTCCGGCGGTTTTCGTTGAGCCATCCCCAGTTGAATAGTTTCCGGGAAGCGGCGAAACGCAGGCGGTTATAGAGACTGCTAGTGTGGAGCTGGTGGAAATAATGGTTCATTCCTCCCACACTGCGGTCTATGCTCATGTTATTGTCGTTCAGGATGATGAGGATGTCGTTCGGAGTGGAAGAAGCATTGTTCAATCCTTCGAAAGCCAACCCGCCGCTCATCGAACCGTCACCGATGACAGCGATGATATGCCTTCTTTTTTCATCCTGATTGGCCGAGGCCACCGCCATGCCCAAAGCGGCGGAGATGGAATTGGAAGCATGTCCGCAGGTGAACGTGTCGTATTCGCTTTCGGAAGGAGAGGGGAAAGGTTTCAGCCCGTGCAGCTTCCTGTTGGTAGAGAAACGTTCCCGTCTTCCTGTCAGTATCTTATGGCCGTATGCCTGATGCCCCACATCCCATACGATGCGGTCGTAAGGCGTGTCGTACACATAATGCAAAGCGACCGTCAGTTCCACGACACCTAAGCTGGAAGCGAAATGTCCCGGATTGTCTGCCAACTCGTCGATGATGTCGCGGCGCAATTCCTCGCATACTTGCGGCAATTTGTCTATGGGCAAACGGCGCAAGTCGGCCGGTATGTTGATTTGCGACAGAAGGTTATATGTATTTTTGTTTGTCATCAGCTTGATTTAGTTCATGCAAAATTAGCATAATTTCATATATCTTGCTTACTTTTGCAAGAAAAAATACCGTTTTGACATTTAACGAATGTGAGATATGAAGTTTCGTACCACAGTAGAAAATGAGATGAAGGGATTGGATATCCATCCCGGAGACGGGCTTACCCTGTTGGGCTCTTGCTTTGCCGACCATATCGGCCGGCGTATGGTGCAGTCAGGGCTAGATGCGCATGCTAACCCGTTTGGGGTATTGTACAATCCGTTGAGTATAGCCGCGTGGTGCAGGGCGATGGCTACCGGAGAGCCGTTGCCCGAAGATATTTTTTTCGAATCGGGAGGACTGTGGCACAGTTGGTTGAATGACAGTTTTTTTTCTGCGGAGAACCGGGAGGAATGCCGTGCCCGTCTGGAAAACGTGCGCTGTGAAGAAGCTGCCCGGTTCAGGTCGCTGAAAGTCCTGTTTCTTACTTTGGGTACGAACCGTTATTACCGTCTGCATGACAACGGGCGGGTGGTGGCGAATTGCCATAAGCAACCCGGGGCATGGTTTACGGAAGGGCAGTTGGACGTGGAGGGGACGAAGGCTGAACTCGGAGAGGCTTTGGAGGCTCTTTGGCGGGTCAATCCGTCCTTGCAAATTGTTTTTACGGTCAGTCCTTACCGTTATGCCAAATATGGTTTTCACGGCAGTCGGTTGGGGAAAGCCGTGCTGTTGTTGGCCGTGGACGAGTTATGCCGGGCGTATGGGGGGCGTTGCTTCTATTTTCCGGCTTACGAGATTGTGTTGGACGAATTGAGGGATTACCGGTTTTATGCGGCAGACATGTTGCATCCGTCCGAGGTGGCGGTAGAGTATATTTGGGAACGTTTTTCCGAAGTCTGTTTCCCTGCGGAAACACGAAGCTTCATGGCAGAATGGGAGGCTGTGGCGAAGGCTTTGTCACACCGTCCGCTACATCCTGAATCGGCGGCTTACCGGGAGTTCTTGCGTCAAACTATGTTAAAGTTAGAACGACTTACTGAAAAATACCCGAACTTAGTCCGGACATCTGCATACGAGAATTTGAAAAGTCTGCTAAAATATTGAGGATTATGTCTTATACATTAGAAAGAATAGCTTCGTTGGTCGGTGCACATTTGTGGGGCGACGAAGCAGTGGAAGTCAGGTGGCTCCTGACAGATAGCCGTTCTTTGTGTTTCCCTGAAGATACTTTGTTTTTTGCGTTGGAAAGCCGCCGCAACGACGGGCACCGTTATATTTCCGAACTTTATCGTCGGGGGGTACGTTCTTTTGTGGTCAGCCGCTTGCCGGAAGACATGACATCCTGTCCCGATGCCAATTTCCTGCAAGTAGTCAGTCCGCTGAAAGCTTTGCAACGCTTGGCCGAACGCCATCGCGAGGCTTTCGGCATTCCGGTGGTGGGTATAACCGGAAGTAATGGGAAGACCGTGGTCAAGGAGTGGCTTTACCAGTTGTTGTCGCCCGGAAAGAGCGTCACCCGTTCGCCGAGGAGCTACAATTCCCAAATCGGAGTGCCTTTGTCCGTATGGAACCTGGATGAGAAAAATGAAGTAGGGCTTTTTGAAGCCGGAATTTCCGAGCCGGGAGAGATGGAAGCTTTGCAGTCGGTGATTCAGCCGACCATCGGGGTCTTCACTTGCCTGGGCGATGCGCATCAGGAGAATTTCATTTCGTATGAGCAAAAGTGTTTGGAGAAGTTGAGGTTGTTCAAGGATGCCAAAGTCTTGGTGTACGATATGGACGATGCGCGTATAGCCGGTTGCGTCAACCGTTCGGCTTTCAAAGGAGAATACTTTGCATGGTCGCGGCAGCGGCGCGATGTACCTTTATATATCGCATCGGTGGAGAAGTGGGAGGCAGAGACGGTTGTATCCTATATATATAAAGGTAAGGAGTCATCTTACTCTATTCCTTTTATTGATGAGGCTTCGTTGGTCAATTCCGTGTCCTGTCTGGCCGTATGCTTGCATTTGGGGATGAGTCCCGAGGCGGTTGCCGCAAGGATGGCCGTGCTCGAACCGGTGGCCATGCGCCTGGAGGTGAAAGAAGGCCGTTCGGGTTGTACGCTCATTAACGACAGTTACAATTCGGATTATAATTCTTTGGATATCGCCCTCGACTTCATGAACCGGCGTCCTGATTGTGCGGGGCGGAAACGTACGTTGGTTTTAAGTGATATTGAGCAGGCTGGCGGTGCGCCTGAGGATTTATATGGCCGCGTGGCCCGTTTGGTGGCTATGCGCGGCGTGGAGAAGTTCATAGGAGTCGGTCCGTGCTTGTCTGCCGTACGAGGTCTGTTCGGTATGGAGGCATGTTTTTATCGTTCTACGGATGAATTGTTGGGCAGCGGTGTGTTGGACACGTTGCACGACGAAGTGATTCTCATCAAAGGAGCAAGGTCTTTCCGTTTCGACGTTTTGACGGAACACTTGGCCTTGAAGGTGCACGAAACGACATTGGAGGTCAATTTGAATGCCGTAGTGGATAATTTGAACTATTACCGCAGTTTCATGAAGCCGGAGACGAAGATGGTATGTATGGTAAAGGCGTCGGCTTACGGGGCCGGTGCTGTGGAGATTGCCAAAACCCTGCAGGATCATCAGGTGGATTATCTGGCCGTGGCCGTGGCCGACGAAGGTGTGGACTTGCGGAAGGCCGGCATTACGGCGAATATCATGATTATGAATCCGGAGATGAGCAGTTTTCCGACCTTGTTCGAGTACGACCTTGAACCGGAAGTGTACAGTTTCCGTTTGTTGGAAGCCTTGACTCACGAGGCGGAGAAAGAAGGGGTGACCCATTTTCCCATCCATGTGAAATTAGACACGGGCATGCACCGGTTAGGATTCGACCCGGAAAAGGATATGCCGTTGTTGGTGGAACGGTTGAAACGCCAGTCGGCTGTGATTCCCCGTTCCGTATTTTCCCATTTCGTCGGGAGCGACAGCGACGATTTCGATGCCTTTTCCGCCCGTCAGTACGAGTTGTTCCTGAAAGGCAGTGCGCAGCTTCAGCAGGCTTATAGTCATAAGATTTTGCGCCATATCTGCAACAGTGCGGGGATTGAACATTTCCCGGAGCGTCATTTGGAGATGGTACGTCTCGGCTTGGGGCTCTATGGTATCAATTCCCGGAATAATGAGATTCTCCATAATGTCAGTACGCTCAAAACCACGATTCTCCAGATACACGAAGTGCCGAAGGAAGATACGGTGGGATACAGCCGCAAAGGGCGGTTGACGCGTGACAGCAGGATTGCAGCCCTGCCCATCGGTTATGCCGACGGGTTGGACCGCAAGCTAGGCTGCGGTCGTGCGTATTGCCTGGTTAACGGACAGCGTGCCCCGTATGTGGGCAATATTTGCATGGATGTCTGCATGATAGACGTGACGGACATAGATTGCCGTGAGGGCGATACCGCCATCATCTTCGGCGATGATTTGCCGGTGACGGTGCTGAGCGACGCTGTGGGTACGATTCCCTACGAAATCCTGACGGGAGTCAGTGCCCGGGTGAAGAGGGTGTATTATCAGGACTGACATGTGGTGGTTTTGTTCCTTTTTGATTTGAGAGGTGAGGAGTACCATAAGATTCGACCGTCTGTGGAACTTTAAAAAGACTTTTGTATGATGAAAGAGTTATCAAAGGACAGTAATTTCAAACAACTCTATGCCGACATCTGCCATGTATTGTCCACGGCGCGCGGAAAGGCTTACTCTGCTGTTAATTTTGCGATGGTTCAATCCTATTGGCAGATAGGCAAGCTCATTACGGACGAGGAGTTAGGTGGAAAGCAACGGGCAGATTATGGCCGCTATTTGATGAAAGAACTTTCCGAACGGTTGACACAGGATTTTGGCAAAGGTTTTGACGAGCGGGAGCTTCGAAAGATATGTCAGTTCTATCGTTGCTTCCCGATTCGGGACACACTGCGTCCCGAATTGAGTTGGTCACACTATCGCCGGCTTATATCCGTGGAGAATGCCGATGCCCGGATATGGTATATGAACGAGGCGGCGGCAAGCATGTGGTCGACCCGTCAGCTTGACCGTCAGATTTCTACACTTTATTATGATCGTCTGTTGGCAAGTGCTGACCGGAAGATCGTGAAACAAGAAGCTGCGGAAAAGCTGCAACCGTATGCGCCTGAAAGCTATATCAAAGATCCCTATTTCCTTGAGTTTATCGGATTGGATGAATATCCTGCCTTGCGTGAAAGTACGTTGGAAACTGCCTTAATTGACAATTTGCAGCATTTTCTGCTTGAGCTCGGACGGGGATTTTGTTTTGTGGCGAGACAAAAGCGGATGCGCTATGAAGATGAAGACTTTTACATAGATTTGGTGTTTTACCATAGCATATTGAAATGCCACGTGTTGATAGACCTTAAGATAGGCAAACTCACGCATCAGGATGTAGGACAAATGGACAGTTACATCCGTATGTTTGATGACCTTTATAAGAATGAGGACGACAATCCTACGATAGGGCTGATACTGTGCAGCCAAAAGAACGAGGCGATAGCGCGTTATTCTGTGTTGAACGACGCAAAACAGATTTTCGCATCGAAATACAAGCTTACGCTGCCATCTCCCGAAGAACTTCAGAAAGAAATCGAGAAAGGAAGAAAACGCATAGAAATCGGATAGTGAATAGCCCCCTGTGTTCCGGTTTGTTTCGGGTATGGAATACCAGTCTGTTTTTAAGTCCTAAACAGGCACTGGATGACGTGGAATAGAAAAGGTGTTTCTGTCTAAAGGCAATGGTGCCGTGCGAGTGATTTCTAAAAGACAGAAGAACATAAGGAAAAAATCTTATCCTTATGTTCTTCTGTCTTCTTTGTTTATCCGGTTTGCAACTGTCTTATCCCAAGAAGGAAATCAGCACGCCGGCTGCCACGGCCGAGCCGATGACACCGGAGATGTTGGAGGCCATGCAGTAGTTCAACACATGGTTTTTCACATCATATTTGGTGGCGATTTCGTTGCAGACACGACTGGCCATGGGTACGGCACTCAGCCCGGTGGCACCGATGAGCGGATTGATTTTCTTCTTGCTGAACAGGTTGAATATCTTCACCATGACGATGCCGGAAGCAATGGACAACGCAAAGGCGAGGAATCCACCGATGACGATGCCTATCGTCTGCATGTTGAGGAACGCATCCACTGTCATCGTTCCGCCCACGCATAATCCTAAGAAGATGGTGGCCGCGTTCATGATGGAGTTGGAAGCCGCATCGAACAGGCGCGAAGTGTCGGCACCGATTTCTTTCAGCAAGTTACCGAACATCAGCATGCCGATGAGGGGTACTGCCGTGGGCACGAACAGGGCTACTACTGTCGTGACGGCAATAGGGAAGATGATTTTCAGTACACGCAGGTTTTTGATTTCCGTGGTAGACGGATGCAGTTTTTCTTGTTCCTTCATGTTAATCATCAGTTCCTTCTTCGTGCAGGTCAGTTTCACCACCAACGGGATGATGACCGGCACGAGTGCCATGTAGGAATAGGCTGCAATGGCGATAGGGCCGAGCAAGTGTGGGGCCAGTTTGATGGTCGTGAAGATGGCCGTCGGGCCGTCGGCACCACCGATGATACCGAGCGAGGCGGCCTCTTTCGGCGTGAAGCCCATCAGGATGGCTACCAACAGCACGGCAAAGATGCCGAATTGGGCGGCGGCCCCGAAGATGGACAGGCGCAAGTTGCGCAGCATCGGACCGAAGTCTGTCAGGGCGCCTACTCCCATGAAGATGACGGGTGGAAGGAAACCTGTCTTGATGAGCATGTAATAAAGGAAGTTCATCAGGCCGAATTCATGGGCGATGTCGTGCAACGGCATTTCCCAGATGTTGGCTTTGCTGCCGTTGGCCAGTGTGACCATCCCTTGCGAGTCCGCTTGTATGACCCCCATCTCGCCGCCCGGGAAGTTGGCCAGCAACACCCCGAACGCAATGGGCACGAGCAACAGCGGTTCATACTTTTTCACTATACCCAAGTAGAGCAGGACGAAAGCCAGCGCATACATGATGAGGAACGACGGGTCGGCAATGATGTTGCTGAAAGCCGTCATCTGGTATAGCTTGTTGAATATATCTGTTAACTGTTCCATAATTTACTGCTTGGCTATTTTCATGATTACGTCATCTTCTTCCACGGCATCGCCGGAGTTGACCAAAATGGCCGTGATGGTGCCGTCGAATTCGGCGCGGATGGCATTATAGGTCTTCATGGCCTCGATGTAACCCAGGATGTCGCCCGCTTTTACGCGGTCGCCCGGTTGCTTCGGTGTTTCTTCCGTGTTTTTCACGCGGTAGAATTTACCTTCCAACGGAGCCGGGATGTCTTCGCCTTCGCCTGTGGCTGCGGCGGGTTGTGCCGTCGGTGCGGCTGATGTCTGTGCCGGTGCGGCTTGTTCTCCGTAGGCGATGTCCACTTTGTAAGATTGTCCGTTCACGGTAACGGTAACGGTAGAAGGCTGTGCCGGTGCGCTTCCTGCGCCGGCCGGTGCGGCGGCAGCCTCGCGTCTCTTTTGCAGGTCGGCCAGGAAGTCCTGTTTGGCCTTGCCGCTCTTGTAAGCCTCATACTGCGACGGGTGCATGGCATACTCGAAGAGTTCCTCGTCGTCTTGTCCAGTGTCCCATCCTTTTTCGGCCATCATCTGGCGGTATTTATCCAGTTCGTCCGGATAGTTGGCTTGCGGGTCGGTGTCGGAGAACTTCCGTCCTTGCGCTTCGGCCAGTGCCTTCAGTTCCGGAGCCACTTCGCCCGGCAGGCGTCCGGCCTTGCCCAAAATCATGTCCCAGATGTCATCGGCAATCATGCTCCAACGTTCTTTGCCTTTCTCCATTTGGATGACGTTCATCAGGGCCAGGTTTTTCACATATTGGCTAAACGGGGTCACGAGGCAGGGATACCCCACCTTGGGCCAGATGTAGGCTACTTCGTCGAACAGCTTGACGAGTAATTCGTCCTGCGTCAGTTCGGCTTGCCCATGTTTGGCCTTCCATTTGTTGAGCGACTCCAAGTTGGTCTCCAGATCGGCCATGAGCGAACCCATCATGCCGCCCGGCAGTCCCGGGGCGATGAGCAGGGAGTTGTTGATACGGTTGAGCGGATTGCAGTATAATCCGAGGAAGTCGTCCATCATTTCCTGTATCTGCGAGCGTACCTCCATGTAGGCCGCCATATTGATTTCTTTCACCTTGAAACCTGCGTCCTTCAGCATGGCCTGTACGGCCAGGATGTCGGCGTGCCCCGTACCCCATGCCAACGGGGCTACGGCTGTATCCACATAGTCGCATCCGTTCTTGCATACTTCGAGGATGGAAGCCATGTTGAAGCCCGGTCCCGCATGGGAATGGTATTGCACGATGATGTCTTTCTTGTAAGCCTTGATGCCCGCACATATTTTACCGAGGGTTTCGGGGCGGCCGATGCCCGCCATGTCCTTGAGGCAGATTTCGTCGCATCCCAAGTCAATGAGTTGTTGGGCCATCTTCACGTAATATTCCACCGTGTGTATGGGCGAGTGGGTGATGCAAAGGCTGCACTGCGAAATCATGCCGGCTTCCTTGGCGTAGCGGATGCTGGGTGCGATGTTGCGGATGTCGTTCAGCCCGCAAAACGTACGGGTGATGTCCGTGCCCTGCGCTTTCTTGACTTTATAAAACAGGCGGCGCACGTCGGCCGGCACGGGACTCATGCGCAGGCCGTTCAGTGCGCGGTCGAGCATGTGGGTCTGGATGCCCGCTTCGTGGAACGGTTTCGTCCATTGGCGTACGGCGTTGTTCGGGTTTTCCCCGAAAAGCAGGTTTACCTGTTCAAAACCGCCCCCGTTGGTTTCCACACGGTCGAAACATCCCATCCGGATGATGGCGGGAGCCACTTTCACCAACTGGTCCACGCGCGGCACGTATTTTCCGGCGCTTTGCCACATGTCGCGGAACACTAAGCTGAATTTTACTTCTCTTTTTTCCATTGTATGTTTTTTCTTTTAGATTTCGATGACTGTTTGTGCTTACAGGCGTTCTACCTTGCTCACGCTTCCTTTGCCTCCGGTGATTTGGCTGACGGCCTCCCGGATGACGGCCAGTGTCTGGGCATCGATGGCCGTGGCCATACCGGGTGCGGGCTTCCGTTTCGGAGCCACCGTTTCTTCGGGGGCTACTTTGTTGACTATCTGAATCAGCCATTTGCCCAACTGGATGACAATCATGAGGATGATGAACACCGTAACCATGCCCACCACCATGAGTTGTAATGCTAAACCTATGTTTTCCATTGTTTTGGTGATAATTTATTATGTGAATTTGTCCTTTTGTGTCTGTTTCATGTTATTGCCCGCTAAATTACAAAATTTTCTTGTGGGATGGAAGAATAAGTGTGGAAAAATACTCTTAAAAAAATGCAATATCGGAACTCGGTATGTATGGAGACTTTTCAGGAAGTTGCTGAAAAGCCTGTTTGAAATAAATGATACGAAAATGCGGGTTTATGGAACAAAAAGAAAGGTAATAGCTTGTTTAGAGAGGGAACGAATGATTGTAAAAAACACCATTCAGACAATTTTCACTTCGTTTCCTTTATGTTTTTTTACAGTTTCGGGATGCTTTTAAATCTTGTTGATGGATTTTAAGAATCAATCTCAGCTGAATGATTTTTCGTTCGGCTGAAAAAACGTTTTTTTTCTCCGCAGGATGTGGAAAAAACATCTGCCCGATGGCGCGCCGACAGGTAGAAACCGGTGTAGGGAAGTACGTAAATCGCCATCTTTTTCTCTATTTGGAGGTCGGAAGTTGTCGAAATCAGGATGGCACAATGAGAGGTGGAGCTTCTTTGGGGCTTACGTGCTTTTCGCTTGTTTGCGCGTTGTATGCCTCATTCTTGTGCAAGAAGTAAGCAAAAGTTGTGGCAGGGGGGCACAAAGGGTTTCTGCAAATGCGTGAGAATCGTTTCTTTTCTCCATGTGTGCCTGCATGTCCGGAATATGCGATTCTGAGGAGGCTGAAGTGACAATTTGACAAAATGATATTTGGACAAAAGAACATAAGAACAAAAAGCCTTTTAAGACTTGAAAATATGTTCTTTTGTTCTTATGTCTAAAATATAGATATTCTGTCTAAAAACAGTTCATACCGATGTCCGGGTCCTTATCTTTCCGCTTCGATTTCCACCCCGGCTTCGCGGCAATCGGCCCCCATCGGCGGATTTTCCTTGGTCAGGGTCAGGTGGATGCGGCTGATGGAAGGGAAGTTGTCGAAGAGCCTTTGAAGAATCCGCCCCGCCACGTGTTCCAACAACTTTGAAGGGATGTCCATTTCCGCTTTGATGCTTTCGTATAAGTCGGCATAGCTCACTGTGCCCTCCAACCGGTCGGTCTGCATGGCCTCGTTGAAATCCGTGTCGGCTTCCATCCCGACGTGGAAGTAAGCGCCTGTCAGTTGTTCTTGCGGATCCACGCCATGGTGGGCATAGAAACGTACGCGGGGCAGCAGGATGCGGCTGTTCTTCACTTTCATAGAGCCTATCCGCATCTGGAGGCGCCGCAGTGCTTACAGATGAGGCATCCTTCTTGATATACCAACGATTCGTGACCGCAGTTCGGGCATTTCATGCCTTTGGCTTCCGTGCCGTCCGTGATGTATTTCTTCAGGGCACGTTCCACACCATTTTTCCAAGTGTTGATACTTTGGCTCTCCAGTTGCAGCGAACCGACGAGCTTGATGACATGATCCAATGGCATGCGGTAACGCAGCACGCCGGAAATTAGCTTGGCATAGTTCCAATATTCCTTGTTGAACTTCTCGGAAAGCCCTTCCACGGTGGTCTTGTATCCCTTCTTGTTTTCGAACTGGAAGTCGTAACGTTTGTTGCCGTCTTCGTCCACGTTCTTGATGATGCGTCCTTTCATGACGCTTTTCGGAAGGACGATTCCCTCGTCGTCATCCTGAATACCCGTGAAGATTTCGTAGGGATAGCCGTTCAACAGTCCGACGAAAGCTACCCATTTTTCTTTGTTGTTCTGGAAGCGTACCACGTCGCATTCCAATACTTGCGGACGTTTTTCCGTCACTTCGGGACTTTTGCAGGGAAGTTCCGGCTGTTTTTTCTCGTTCTTCACGGAAATCATCACGCCCGAACGCGAACCGTCGCGATAGATGGTACAACCCTTGCATCCCGAACGCCAAGCCTCCACATAGAGTTGGTTGACCAGTTCTTCGTCCACATTGTTCGGCAGGTTGACCGTCACGCTGATACTGTGGTCCACCCACTTCTGGATGGCTCCCTGCATTTTGACTTTCATCAGCCAGTCCACGTCGTTGGCCGTGGCCTTATAATAAGGAGAACGTGCCACCAATTCGTCGATTTCCTCTTGCGTGTAACGTTTTTCCGTGTCGTATCCGTTGATTTTCATCCACGTGAGGAACTTATGGTGATAGACGATGTATTCCTCGAAGGCATCGCCCGTCTCGTCGATGAAGTCGATATGTACTTCCGGGTCGTTCGGGTTGACCTTGCGCCGGCGTTTGTACACGGGCAGGAATACCGGTTCAATCCCAGATGTGGTCTGTGTCATGAGACTGGTCGTCCCCGTCGGGGCGATGGTGAGGCAAGCGATGTTGCGTCGTCCGTATTTTACCATGTTTTCGTACAGTTCCGGGTCTGCCTCGCGCAAGCGGTTGATGAACGGGTTGTTCTTTTCGCGTTCGGCGTCGAAGATTTCAAATGCCCCGCGTTCTTTGGCCATCTGTACCGATGAACGGTATGCCTGCAGGGCCACGGTCTTGTGTACTTCCACGGCAAAGTCCGTGGCTTCTTGCGTGCCGTAACGGAGGCCGAGTGCGGCCAACATGTCACCTTCTGCCGTGATGCCTACGCCTGTACGCCGTCCCTGTCCGCTTTTCTTGTATATCTTTTCCCACAAATGACGTTCCGTGCCCTTTACTTCCTCGGATTCCGGGTCGGCGTCTACTTTTTGGAGAATCATTTCAATCTTTTCCAGTTCCAGGTCGATGATGTCGTCCATCAACCGTTGGGCCAGTTGCACATGTTTCTTGAACAAATCGAAATCGAAATAGGCTTCCGGCGTGAACGGGTTGACCACGTAAGCGTAAAGGTTGATGGCCAACAGGCGGCAACTGTCATATGGGCAGAGCGGTATCTCGCCGCAGGGGTTCGTGCTCACGGTGCGGAAACCAAGATCGGCATAGCAGTCGGGCACGGATTCACGCAGGATCGTGTCCCAGAACAAGACGCCGGGTTCGGCGCTTTTCCATGCGTTGTGTACGATTTTCTTCCACAAATCCTGTGCGTTGATGTCCTTGGTCACCATGGGAGAAGAACTGTCGATGGGGTATTGCTGCGTGTAGGATTTTCCTTCAATGGCAGCGTGCATGAATTCATCGTCGATCTTGACGGATACGTTCGCTCCCGTGACTTTTCCTTCCGTCATTTTGGCATCGATGAACGATTCGGAGTCCGGGTGCTTGATGCTGACGGACAACATCAGTGCGCCCCGCCGTCCGTCTTGTGCCACCTCGCGCGTCGAGTTGCTGTATCGTTCCATGAAAGGGACGAGGCCGGTAGAGGTCAGGGCCGAATTTTTCACCGGCGAGCCTTTCGGGCGGATGTGCGACAGGTCATGGCCTACGCCGCCGCGCCGTTTCATCAGTTGCACCTGTTCTTCGTCGATGCGGATGATGCCGCCGTATGAGTCGGCTTGTCCGTCCAGACCGATGACGAAGCAGTTGGAGAGCGATGCGATTTGGTGGTTGTTGCCGATTCCGGTCATGGGACTGCCTGCCGGGATGATGTATTTGAAGTGATCAAGAAGTCCGAATATTTCTTCTGCCTTGAGCGGATTCTCATATTTGTTTTCGATGCGGGCGATTTCGTTCGCGATACGCCAGTGCATGTCTTCGGGCGATACTTCATAAATATGGCCGTATGAGTCTTTCATGGAGTATTTGTTCACCCACACTCTTGCGGCCAACTCATCTCCGTTGAAATATTGAAGGGCAGCCTCAAAGGCTTCGTCATAACTGTAAGTCTTCTCTTTCACGACTGTTTGAATTTAAATGGTTTACTTTAGGATTCCGTTATCAGATTTTGTAGAAGCAATAGCGGTCAATCCGGAAGGACGTTGCAAAACTACACATGTTTTCTGATATGACCAAAGGAAAAACTTAAAATCTTGTCTTTTTATGGAAAGTTTTCCGTTCTTTTGTGTTATTTGTTTGATTATGAGTTTGATGCATTTTAAACGAATCGGAAAAGTTATCCAAAAATGAAAATCTTAAGAAATAAAAACCTTTGAAATCTAATCTATTATGAATCATTTTGTGTATCTTTGTCCGAAGTAAAAAACGAATGAATCATGGAAACAGTAAAGAACCGCAGAAGTATTCGGAAGTATGCCGGAAAACCGGTGGATGAGGGACTGTTGCGTCGGCTTTTGGAAGTATCGGAACGCACGCAGACCATGGGGAACATGCAACTTTATAGCGTGGTGGTGACGCGTAGCGAAGAGATGAAAAAGCGTTTGGCACCGGCGCATTTCAATCAGCCTATGGTGACTCAGGCACCTGTGGTCCTGACGGTATGTGCGGATTTCAACCGTACGGTCAAATGGGCGGAGCAGCGCAAGGCACAGCCTGGATATGACAATTTTCTTTCATTTTTGAATGCCGCTACGGATGCGCTGTTGTTTACGCAGACGTTTTGTAATTTGGCCGAGGCGGAAGGGTTGGGGATTTGTTATTTAGGTACGACTTTATATATGCCGTCCCAAATTATCGACATCTTGCAGTTGCCCCGCTTGGTGATGCCGGTGGCGACACTCACCGTCGGATGGCCCGACGAACATCCCGAGCAGGCCGACCGTCTGCCTTTGGAGGCTGTGGTACATGAAGAGACCTATCACGACTATATTCCCGAAACCATCGACCGATATTACGGGCCGAAAGAACAATTACCAGAGAACAGGCATTTTGTGGAAATCAACCACAAGGAGACGTTGGCTCAAATCTTCACGGATATCCGTTACACCCGTAAGGATAACGAAGCCATGAGCCGGGGCATGTTGGAGGCTTTGAAACGTCAGGGGTTTTTAGATTGACGGGCGCAGGCATGCGTCGCAAGGGCGTGCCTTTTACTCTGTGTTAAATAAACTTAACGGGGGGGGTAAAAAAGCTTTGCCTCCCTTTTTGTTTTGTTGGAGTTTCAGTATTTTTGAAGCCGTATAAAACCAACTTTAAAAAAATAAGTGTATGAAGAAGATTTTACTTTTATTGTGCTTGTTCTTAGGCATGCAGACTTATGCCCAAGACGAGGTGAGAGAGTTGACTACGGTGATAAAGGTCACCCCGTCGTCTTCCGAGCGTTTCGACGTGGCGCAGTTGCAACTTGAACTCAACGGGCAGGGGATGCCTGAGAATGGGTTTGTCTGGGATGCAACTTCCAGTAGTTT
Organism: Paraprevotella sp.; assembly: GCF_986071375.1. Taxonomy (NCBI): domain Bacteria; kingdom Pseudomonadati; phylum Bacteroidota; class Bacteroidia; order Bacteroidales; family Prevotellaceae; genus Paraprevotella; species Paraprevotella sp. Next base: position 131,600 of record NZ_CFQRNQ010000009.1, read on the forward strand.
CAAGGGCAAGTTGTCTTACAATCCTTACGAGGATAACTTCATCCGACTTTACATGCCGGACCAGTCGATTTCTTACGAAGGGCCGATAGTTTTTGATTTCGGCAACCCGGAAATTACGACGGTGGAAGTGAATGCGGATTTCTCTCCTTATCATTATGTGAGTTTCACGTCAGGCAGCCCGGAGGATTATACTGTGACTTTGGATTATTTGGGCTTGTCTGACGGGTCGGCTTCCGGACAATCTATGCCCGGAGTGGTTACGCAAAGGATGGATGACGGTGAATTTCTGCGTGCGGAAGAGTACAGTTATGAACTGTCTGCGTTTACGCCCGAGGGAATCAGCGTAGCTGTGAAAAACGGAAAAGTGACCGTAGAGGATGAAGATGTAGCCGTGGTTACGCCAGAAAAATTGGATGATATGACGTTGGTTACCTTTCAGGTCAAAGATGCTGAAGGGAAGCCGGCCGAAGCCGAGGTCATTCTTCTCCAAGCGAATTTAGATTTGTCTACCGATGAACAAGGTAGCGTGCAGGGATATCTTCAGCCCGGTACATATTACTATTATCCGGAGATGGAGGGCAACTATTTGGCTTCGCCTGCAACGGATTTTGCTACTTTTACGGCTTCAGGGAACACTACCACAGTGGATTATTCCTTCCAAGACAAAGGGTATAAACCCGTGACGTTCCGTATGGAGGGCGATGTACACTCCGGAAGTTTGACGATTTCTCCCGTCGGCATGGAGTATGATGAGTTTTATGTGAATAATATAGACTTCCCTTATACCGTTTACATGGTAGATGGTTTGTATAAGTATGGAGTGCAACCTGCTTACAATCCCCCAATGTATTTCGAAGCAGAACACGGGCTTGTGAATACGGCAGAGAGCCGTGACGTGGTTTGCGCTTTCCATTCCTCCGATTATGGGACGATGCGTTTCAAGTTGAAAGGGGCGGAAGAAGGTCATTATTATGGTATCCATGTAAGGCGTGGGAAAGACGGTTGGTCTACCGGCTTCAATCAGATTGACGGGGAAGATGGCTTTTCCGGTATGTGGGTGGCAGAGTTGGGTTTGAAAACCGGATCATACACTTACGCGTTGGAAAGGCAGGATTATGCCACGCAGCAAGTAGACTTCCTGACACTCGGTTCGTTTGATATGGAGGAACAGCAGGAAGTTGAGATAGATTTGTCAAAGGTGGAGAGTGTGCCGGTTGAAGTCTCCGTGGCGAATTTGCCGGATTTCATGGAAGGGCGGTCGTTTACGTGCGAGGTGAGTACGCCACGGGGTGAAAATTTGTGGCAGTTCCGTCTTGAACGCGGGGAAACAACGTTTCAGACCCGTTTACCGGAAGGGGAATATGTTTTCAACTGGACCAGTTATTCCTCTTATTCGGGAGTAGACAACGTAGAGTTTGATTATGTGGTACATGAGAATATTGGAGGCGTATCGGACAAAGTGGTGTTGGATTTCAGTCGGCTGTCGTATGCTCGTGTGAATACCGTTGTGCCCGACGGGTTGGAGGCGGATTATGGCAATGTGTTAAGCAAGGGAGATTTCATCACGGACATGGACTTCGAGGGTAGCGGGACAACTTATGTCATACTCGCTCCCGGACAGTATGAAATGCAGGCCGTTGGCTCGAATTATGAAGGGTTTGACATGCATATATCCGATTTGAAGCCTGTGACATTGGAAGCAGGCCATTTGACCGACGTGGTGCTCAATATAGACCGCAAGCAGGAGGGTATCTTGGTTGAACTGGAAGTGGAGGACGTGAAAGGACACAATCTGGCCGGGGCTACCGTGACGCTGAATGGTGAAGTGTACCGGACGAATGCTTCCGGGTATCTGACTTTGGCCGACGTGCGCGGTGACGAAATCCGCATGAAAGTGGAAGCCGAGGGCTACCTGCCTTTTGAAAAGGTGTATGCCGTAAACGATGTCTATCGTTATATCGGTGGAACCTATATGACAGTGGTGCTTGAGCCCAAGGGTGGTTCTTCTGTTTCTGCTGTGGAGACCGATGGTCTGTTGACTGTGGAACGTACGGTTGTGGATGGTCGTATTGTCATTTCCAACGCCACGGATAAAGTCTGGAACGTGCGTTTGGTCTCATTGTCGGGAGCTGTCGTGGCACAGGACGAAGCGCCGACCGGGACAACTGAATTGCAAGCGGGGCACTTGCGTAAGGGTATGTATCTCTTGAATTTGTATCGCGACGGAATACAGAAGACCATCAAGGTCATCAAGAAATAAAAACTTCCGGCGCACTTGCAGAAGCAGGTGCGCCGGAAGTTCTTTAAAATAGAAAGCTTATCGTTGTTTTAACAGCTTTTCTATTTCATCCATTTTGGATTTGAATGCCTTGTCTACGTGCAGCCGGTCTTCGACTACGCTGCAGGAATGCAATACCGTGGCGTGTGTGCGTTTTCCAATCAGCGAACCGATGCGGGCCAATGAAAGATTGGTATGTTTTTGAGCCAAGTACATGGCTATTTGCCGTACCTGTGCCACCGGTTGCTTACGGCATTTGGTGAACACATCTTCCTGCTTGACATTGAAGTATCCGCAAACTTTGTCGAGAATGAAATCTATGGTCACAGGTTTGTTTTCCACTTTTACCGCACGTTTGAGGATTTGTTCTGCCAGAGGCAAGTCTATATCTCGGTTCCATACGACGGAGTAAGCCATGAGAGAATTGACTATACCTTCCAACTCACGTACGCTGTCGTTCACGTTTTCCGAGACGAAGTCGATGACTTCTTCCGGTATTTTCAGGCCGTCCTGCCGGATTTTGTTTTCCAGGATATCATGGCGAAGCTGTTGGTTCGGCTTCTCCAATTCGGCTAATAATCCCCATTTGAAACGGGTCAGCAACCGTTCTTCCATGCCTTGCAAGGCTGTGGGCGGTCGGTCGGACGTCAGGATGAGCTGTCGTCCGTTCTGGTGTAAATGATTGAATATGTGGAAGAACGTGTTCTGAGTCTTGGTCAGGCTAGCAAATTCCTGCACATCGTCGATAATCAGTACGTCGATGGTTTGGTAGAAGTTGATGAAGTCGTTTACGGTATTTTTCCGTACGGAATCCGTGTATTGCACCTGAAAAAGGTGGGCGGAAACGTACAACACACGCTTTGTCGGGTGAAGTTCTTTGATCTTGGCCCCGATGGCGTTTACCAAATGAGTCTTTCCCACACCGGAAGCTCCGTAGATAAACAAAGGATTGAATGTGGATTGTTTCGGATGTTCGGCTATGGCCTGCCCTACGGAGCGGGGCAGTTTGTTGCTTACTCCTTCGATGAAGTTTTCAAAACTGTAGTTCCGGTTCAACTGAGGATCCAAATCCTGAGGCATGGGAGCCTGTAACGGACTGGGTGCCCTGTTGCTACCCGTTGCCTGTATCTTGGCACGGGGCGTCAAAGGCTGTGTGTTGACCGGCTCGATGTCTACGGTCAAATGATGGGTCTGATCTACCATCAGGCTGTATTTCAACTGCGTTCCTTCTCCGAAAACTCGTCGTACTACGGAGAATATCAGCCGGCCGAAATGTTCCGACAAGAATTCATAGAAATACTGGCTCGGCAAGCCGAATGTCAGTACTTGCTTCTCGAAAGAGATGATCTGAATCGGTTTAAACCATGTCCTGTATTGTTTCTCGTCTACGTTATTGCGAATGATGGGCAGACAACGTTCCCATAACGATTGCGCTGAACCTTCCATTAGATTTTGTGTTTATCCGATGAACTTCCTATATACTTCTACGCTGCAAATTTCGCAATATTCCGCGATAAAAACAAGCCTTTGGCTAAGGACGGGAAGCAGAAGGCGTTTTAATTCCCTTGCAGTCAGAATGATAAAAAATAAAAAAATAAAATTGTGCTTTTTGCTTGTTTTTCTCTAAGTGTTTGTCTTGCCGAAAGATAGGTTTTCAGGGAGTGGTCGGGAGGGAAAATACAAAGCCGGACACCTTGGTCGGGTATCCGGCTTTACAAGCCTTGCAGCCTCTGTTTTTTCGAAGTTAGTTCTTACGTCCGAAAAGCGAGAAGTGTACATAGCGTTTCGGATTTTCTTTCAAGTCTATAAGCAGGTTGTTGGCACTGCCCGCCGTATGAGTCAGATTGTTGTACAAAGCACTGTCGTTCAGCAGTAGTCCCAACGTATTGTCTTTGCGGTTCATCTTCTCGGTCATGAGCTGCACGTAGCCCAATGTCGTATCTACCTTGCTTAAGGTGGCTTGCAGGTCCAGTTCATTCATGTGGTCGGTCAGGGTAATGACATTGTCGCCTATCCGGTTCATCTTGTCTGTCAGTTTTGGCATATCGTTACGTAACAAACCGTTCAGTTGCCGACTGCTTTCGTTAAGGTTGGCCGTAATGCTTTGGGCGTTTTCCATAATGTTTGGCAAGTTGGGGTTGGCTGCCAACGTATTCAGTGTGGTCAGCAGTGTGTCCACTTTGCCCATGATTTGTTCCACTTGCGGGACGATGTCGGCAGCTTTGTCCATCAGCCCCTTGGTGTCGTCTCCCTGAATGGTGTCGCCCGGAGCGTAGTGTCCGTCTTCAGGATTGCCCAGTAAAAGGTTCAGGTTACAGCCGCCTAACATTTCCGTAACCAATGTGCCTTTTGTGCCCTTAGGCAGGCACATGTTTTCGTCCACACTGATTTCCACCAATACATGGCCCGGCTGTTGGTAATTGTAAAGTATGTCGCGTACCGTACCTATTTTATATCCGTTGGCTAACACAGGACCGGACTTGGCCAATCCCTTGATGTCCGAAAATTCTATATAATAGGAATTGCTGGACTTGAACAGGTTAATGCCTTTCAAGAAATTGAGTCCGATAAAGAGTGCAGCGATAGCCACAGCACCGGTTAAGCCGATTTTAACCTCTTTCGTAAAGTATTTCATAAGTTTTTCAACGTTTATTTGTTCTTTTTATATTCGGAGATAGCTTCAGAGAGTTCCATCTTCCGGCCGTTTTTAAAGGCCACGATAAAAGCCCCTTTGAAATCTTCTTTTATTTTATTGCGTATTTTGATAGCTTCCTGATAGTCGGTGGTTGCCCCGTACGTGTACTTATAATAAGCTCCCTCTTTATAGAAATCTATCGGAGACAGGTTTTTAAAGCGGGAACTGCCTGTGGGAATCTGCCGGGTGGAAGCCTGGATTTGTATCTTGAATACAGGCCGGGAGTCCGTTGCCGGTTGTTCCTGCTTTTTCTCCTCTGGTCCGGAAGTTGAAGGCTTATCACTGTTTTGGGTCAATAAATCGATATCACTTTCGGGGGCATCCGTTACAGCGCTTTCTACGGCCTGCATTTCGTTTCCTTCAGCCTGTCGCGCATCCTTTTCCGCTCCCGTTGTTTTTCCTTTCGTATGCTGCTTCTTATAAGAAAGGAAAGCGTTATAAATGCTTTGGCTCATTTTACGGATACCGTTTTGTGAGTTGAGGAAAGCCTCTTCGTCGTGTGTGGAGATATAGCCCAATTCAATCAATACGCTTGGCATGCTGGTTTCCCGCAAAACAAGGAAGCCCGCTTGGTGTACGCCTTTGTCTGGCCGTCCGCCGGTTGTCCTGAATTCCTTTTGGATTTGTTTGGCAAAATCTACGCTTTGGGCCATGTATTTGTCCTGCATCAGTTCGAAAATGATGTAGCTTTCCGAAGATTTCGGATCGAAGCCTTGGTAACGTTCTTTATAATTGTCCTCCACTAAAATAACGGCATTTTCCCGTTTGGCCACTTCCAGGTTCTCGTCGGCACGGGCCATACCCAACGTGTAGGTTTCGGCTCCCCGGCCTATCGCTTTGCCCGGCAAGGAATTCGTATGTATGGATACGAATAGGTCGGCGTTTGCCCGGTTGGCAATTTCCGCCCGTCGTCCTAACGGAATGAATACATCTGTCTTCCGGGTGTAAATCACTTTTACGTCCGGACAATTTTCCTCCACCAATTTGCCGAAAGCTTTTGCTACAGACAGGTTGATGTTTTTCTCGCGGGAGAAACGGCCTATGGCACCGGGATCTTTCCCGCCGTGTCCTGCGTCGATGACCAACGTGAAACGGTCGGTTCCGGTCGGTGCGGCCGAAGCATATAAGAATTGGGTCTCTCCGACGTATGCCAAAAGAAACAAGAAGAGGAGCTTTATCGTTTTTATCGTCTTTTTTAGTTCCATTTTGTTATAGAGATAGGGATAGTCCAATGCAATTCGGTGCTTCTTAAAGTACGGACTGTCGCCTATCTTGTGCAAATATAATAGATTTTCAGGTAAGGGACGACTTGTTTTCATGCTTTTCTGTAAGGCATCCCAGAGATTTTAATAGATTTTATCAGTCTGCCGGTCGCGTGTCTCCTTTCTTTTCGCTATATTCGCACCGTCATTAACTGAAGGCTCATGAAAAATAATCTGAGGAAAACTTGTTTATGTATTTCGGCCCTGTGCATGGCCGGGGCCGTATGGCCGGTTGCCATGCAGGAGGAAGATGCCGTTTCCGCCTGTGTAACCGGGAGGCCGGAAATGAAGTCATCTCTTTCTACCACCGGGGAACGTTTGGGACGGGGAACCGTAGCTGTCAGGTTATCACCCGATACGGTCATGGTGGGTTGGCGTTATTTGTCTTCCGATTCGGTCCGTACGGTGTTTAATGTGTACCGTGACGGTCTGTTGGTTACCCCAAAACCAGTGTCTGTTTCCACGCAGTTTTACGATTATAACCCGTCCTGGGGAAAATCGGTATATGAGGTACGTCCGGTGGTGGACGGCCGGGAAGAACCCTCGTCCGGCGGCAAATGGACGCTTCCGGCCAATGCCCCGTGCGGTTATCTGGACATCCCGTTGCAGCAGCCGGAGCCGCAGACTATGCCCGGCGGCGAGGTTTGCACCTATACGGCCAACGATGCGTCCGTCGGTGATTTGGACGGTGACGGGGATTTCGAGATAGTGCTGAAGTGGGAGCCTTCCAATGCCAAAGACAACTCCCACAGCGGTTTTACCGGAACCGTGTTTTTGGACGCTTACAAGTTGGACGGTACTCGCCTATGGCGCATCGACTTGGGGCGCAACATCCGTGCGGGGGCGCATTACACCCAGTTCATGGTGTACGACCTCGATGGCGACGGACGGGCTGAAGTCACGGCCAAGACTGCGGACGGCACGGTGGACGGCCGGGGGCATACGATAGGCGACCCCTCGGCAGACTACCGGGTGGGGGCGCAAGAACCGGTGGAAGGCCGGAAGGGGTATGTCGCTTCGGGTCCGGAGTTCCTGACCGTGTTCGACGGGAAGACGGGCGCGGCCTTGCAAACGGTGGACTATATCCCTCCGCGCGGACGGTTGGAAGACTGGGGCGACAATTATGCCAACCGCAGCGAGCGGTATCTGGCGGCTGTGGCCTACTTGGACGGGAGGCATCCGAGCGTAGTGATGTGCCGGGGGTATTATACGCGTACTGTGTTGGCGGCTTTTGATTGGGATGGCAAGCGGTTGGCGTCGCGTTGGGTGTTCGATACGGATTCCGCCCGTTGGGCTTCGTACGCAGGGCAGGGAAACCATAACCTGCGTGTGGCCGACGTGGACGGTGACGGTTGTGACGAAATCACGTACGGCTCGTGTGCGATAGACCATGACGGGACGGGGCTGTACAATACCGGTTTCGGCCATGGCGACGCCTTGCATCTCACGGCTTTCGACCCCTCGTCTGGTTGCTTGCAAGTGTGGGACTGCCATGAGAACAAGCGCGACGGGAGCGATTTCCGCGATGCTGCGACCGGAAAGGTCATCTTTCAACTCCCGGCTGCCAAAGACGTGGGGCGTTGCATGGCGGCGGACATCGACCCTACGAATTACGGATTGGAGATGTGGTCGTCGGCTTCCGGGGGCATACGGAATATAAAAGGAGAAGTGGTTTGTGCCGCACCTAAAGGGTTGCCGATGAACATGGCTGTGTGGTGGGACGGCGATTTGCTGCGCGAGATGTTGGACCATGAAACGGTGAGCAAGTACGACTGGGAGGCACAGGCTTGCCGTCCGTTGGCTACGTTCGACGGATGCAGTTTCAACAACGGGTCGAAAAGCAATCCTTGCTTGCAGGGCGACATTTTGGGCGACTGGCGCGAAGAGGTCGTGGTGCGTACGGCGGACAATACGGCTTTGCGCGTATATGTGTCCCCGCTTCCCACTCCTTACCGTTTCTATACGTTCTTGGAGGATCGGCCTTACCGGCTCAGTATCGTGACGGAAAACGTGGCCTACAACCAACCCACACAGCCCGGCTTCTATTTCGGTGCGGAATTAGAACGGAGTGGCAAGCTTTTCCGGGGGTATCAGTTTGGAAAATGAGAATATGGAAAATTATATGAACTAAAAATGAAAAAACAATGAAGAAAAACTTTTTGGCGGCTATTTTGTTAGCCGGAATGATGTCTGTGGGCGGAACAGTCTGGGCTGTGGGCGGAGCGGACGCTGCTCCTTTGGCGGCAGTCATGGCTGCGGCAGCGCAGCAGGATGAAAAGACCGTCACCAGTCCCGACGGTATGACCTTCCTCAAAGTAGGACTGAAAGACGGACGCGCATATTATAAGGTAGGATATTATGCAAATGGAAAAGAAGGACGGAAAGAAGTGACGATGTTGGAGGAGTCTCCCTTGGGTCTGGTGACGAACTTTGCCGATTTCAGCCGCGACTTGGTATGGGTGAAAGAACAGGCCGGTACGCGCGACATCCGTTACGACCTGGAGCGCAGCAAGGCGAGTCGGGTGGACAAGAAGGCCAATACCTTTACCGTGAGTCTTGCCAATGCCAAGAAACAGGAGATGGAAGTGGAATTTGTGGTGGAAGACCACAATGTGGCTTTCCGTTATTTCCTGCCCAAACAGGGCGGAACGGGCAGTGTGCGCGTGATGAACGAAACCACCGGGTTCCGTTTTCCCGGCAAGACCACGACTTTCCTGACACCGCAAAGCGATGCCATGATAGGTTGGAAGCGGACGAAGCCCAGCTACGAAGAGGAGTATAAGGCCGACGCACCGATGGGGACGCCTTCACAGTACGGCCATGGTTATACCTTCCCCGGATTGTTCCGTGTGGGGGAAGACGGTTGGGTACTTGTGAGCGAAACGGGCGTGGACAGCCGCTATTGCGGATCCCGCCTGAGCGACGCGCAGGACGGCCTGTACACCGTGGCTTTCCCGATGCCGGAAGAGAACAACGGTAACGGCACGCCGGAACCGGCTTTCGCTTTGCCTGGCCATACGCCTTGGCGTACGCTCACGGTGTCCCGTGACTTGGCTCCCATCGTGGAGACCACGGTGGTTTGGGACGTGGTGGAGCCCCGTTTCACCACGGAACATAAATATAAGTACGGGCGCGGCACGTGGAGTTGGATTCTCTGGCAAGACAACAGTATCAACTACGACGACCAGGTGCGTTATGTAGACATGGCTTCTGCCATGGGCTATGAATATACCCTGATAGACAACTGGTGGGACAACAATATCGGCCATAAGCGGATGGAAGACCTCATCAAGTACGCGCAAGGCAAAGGCGTGGACATTTTCTTGTGGTACAGTTCCAGCGGTTACTGGAACGACATCGAACAAGGTCCGATTAACATCATGTGCGACCCCATCACGCGCAAGAAGGAGATGCGTTGGATGCAACAGCAAGGCGTGAAGGGCATCAAGGTGGACTTCTTCGGCGGCGACAAGCAGGAGACGATGCGTTTGTACGAAGCCATCCTGAGCGATGCCGACGACCACGGGCTGATGGTCATCTTCCATGGCTGTACGTTGCCGCGCGGTTGGGAGCGCATGTATCCCAACTATGTGGGCAGCGAGGCCGTGCTGGCATCCGAGAACCTGATTTTCAACCAACATTTCTGCGACAACGAGGCTTTCAATGCCACGCTGCACCCGTTCATCCGCAACTCGGTGGGCTGCATGGAGTTCGGTGGCACCTTCCTCAACAAGCGGCTGAACCGGGGTAACGACGGTGGAACGACCCGTGTCACCACCGACATATTCCAGTTGGCTACGGCCGTGGCTTTCCAGAACCCTATCCAGAATTTTGCGTTGGCACCGAACAACCTGACGGATGTGCCGGCTTTCGAGATAGGCTTCATGAAAGAAGTTCCTACGGTGTGGGACGAAGTGAAGTTCATCGACGGTTATCCCGGACGCTACGTCGTGTTGGCGCGTCGCCACGGACAGGATTGGTATGTGGCAGCCTTGAATGCAGGAAAGGAGGCTTTGAAACTGACTGTGGAATTGCCTATGTTGGCCGGTACGGCAGTGTCTTATTACCACGACGGCAAGGATGGAAAAACTCCACAGGCAGAAGAGGCCAAGGTGGCTAAGAACGGAAAATTCAAGCTGACATTGGCAGCCCAGGGTGGTGCCGTGCTGAAAGGTAAGGCTCTGTAAGGTTTTATGCCCGTTCGTGGTGTGTCTGAAAAATGCCTTCAGGTGCTCATACTTCTTGTCCCATAACGTGTTAAGGTGAATGTTTTACATTTGTTAACTCTTTCAGGTGTCCGTTTGAAAGCCAGTCCATGTTGAAAGGACGGTGAAAGGCAGGTGAAGGGTATTGCGATGCAAGTTCACCTTAATTCGTTGGAATACAATGGGTATGAACAGGTGAAGGCTTTTTTCTTGTTTTTGTTTCATGGGGGTGTGACAGTAGTTGCACACTTGTAAATCGTTTGGCGCAGAACGGAAAGAAGTTCTCAGCCGAACGATTTTTCGTTCTGCGGAAAGAATGGGAGCCGTTGCCGGAGGTTGCAAGGTCAATCCCTTCTCTTCTTCCCGTGTGTCTTATTTGACTGTTTTATGTGTGGCTTTTGAAAAAATAAAACTGATTTATGGTTAAAATCAAGATGCCCGTTTCGTGCGCTGCGTGAAGAAATAATCACTCGAAACAACCATATACCACGCCCGGAACTCACATCGCTGCGAGTTTCGGGCGTGATTTTTTGGGGGCGGGAGGATGTAGGCTATATCAATATTATGCCGGCTTCTTTGCACTCTTGGCGCATTTCCTCAGGCCAGATACTCGACTGGGTTTCTCCCACATGTGCCTTGTGGAGCAACACCATGCACAGGCGGCTTTGCCCGATGCCGCCACCGATGGACTGGGGGAGGGTACCGTCGAGCAAGCGGCGGTGGAAGTACAGTTTTTTACGGTCTTCCTTTCCGCTCAGTTGTAATTGTCTGAGCAGGGTTTCTTTGTCTACACGGATGCCCATGGAGGAAAGTTCGATGGCGCGGCCCAATATGGGATACCAGATGAGCAGGTCTCCGTTCAGTCCGGCCAAGCCGCTGCGTTCGTCTATTGTGGAGTAGTCGTCATAATCCGGGGCACGTAGGTCGTGTTCCTTTCCGTCTTCCAATTTTCCGCCGATACCGATGATGAATACGGCACCGTATTCCCGGCAGATGGCATCCTCGCGCTCTTTCGGGGTAAGGTCGGGATAACGTTGCCTGAGCTCTTCGGCATGTATGAAATGTATGTCTTCCGGTAGGAATGCTTTCAACTGGGGATAGGTCTCGCAAATAAAGAATTCCGTGCGCAGGATGGCATTGTAAATGCGGTTGACGATTTTTTTCAGGTATTCCGTGTTGCGGCTGTGGGGCGGCATGACGCGTTCCCAGTCCCATTGGTCTACGTAAAGCGAATGCAGGTTGTCCATTTCTTCGTCTGCACGGATGGCGTTCATGTCGGTGATGATGCCGTATCCCGGTTCCACTTTATACTCAGCCAATGTGACCCGTTTCCATTTGGCCAAAGAGTGGACCACTTCCGCTTGGGCCTCGTTCATGTCTTTGATGGGGAAAGTGACGGGACGCTCCACTCCGTTCAGGTCATCATTCATTCCTAACCCTTTGAGTACGAATAAGGGAGCAGTCACCCTGCGTAAACGCAGTTCGGTGGATATACTGCTCAGGAAGAAGTCTTTTATTTTCTTAATGGCAATTTCAGTCTGCTGCAAATCCAACAGCGCATGATAGTTTTCCGGTTTGATTAAATGACTCATTGCTTTATGACGTTTATTGATTTCTTTCAGAATGTTCTGCAAAGATAGCGTATTTTTGTTAACTTGGAAGTGTATAACGTGTTTTTTGTGTCTATATGATAATTTTTATTTTGCGGATTAATTTTTTGAAATAGTTTGGTGCGTCTTTGTTTTTTTCTTAATTTTGCATCGTTTTTAAGGCTCCGTAGCTTAGCTGTATAGAGCGTCAGATTCCGGTTCTGAAGGTCGAGGGTTAGAATCCCTCCGGGGTCACGAGAAAAATCCCTAAGTATATAATTAATAAATACTTAGGGATTTTTGTTTGTAAATTTTGCCTACGTTCTGCCTACCAACTCGAATAATCCACCTTTTTGGGCATTTCAATAGAGGGATTGGTTATTCTTTCAGATGACCGTTCTCGTCAAACTCAAATAGAGGAAATCTCCTTTAAATAGGAGGGGAATTGCCATGAAAAAACGGATGGCCAAACCGCCACCCGTGCAAGATTGGGCCACCATGACCCACACAGTGAAAGGTAGGCCAACCTTGTATCAATGGAGATATGAGTTTTTATGAATATAGCAAAATAGTTATGTTTTTATTTGGTGATTTGTAGCAAAAACGCTATATTTGCAATGTCTTAATAAATAAACGGTCTTTTACATTATGAAGTACAATCAGTTTTTTGCGG
>NZ_CFQRNQ010000010.1:0-137401 GCF_986071375.1 Paraprevotella sp.
AGAGGAAGCGGCGGCTGCCAGAAGGGTCGGAAAGCAGTTCGTGGCTGTTGGACGTAGCGATGAAGGAGGCGATGCGCGGCAGGCGGTCGAAATAATCGCGGAAGGGATGGTGGTCGGGCAGGCGGTCGGAGGCCACGAAGCGCGACACGTCGCGGTCCCAGCACGGGATGCCCGCCTCGTGGGCGGAGAGGCAGAGGGAGTTGAGATCGCGTGCCGTGAGGGGGAGGAAGGAGGCCGCATCCTGTCCCTTGGGACGGAACTCCGCCTGCCCCGTCAGCAGGTTGTGGCGCAGGTCGTAACGCGCCTCCGCGAAAGCGGCCAACCGACGCTCAAGGGTGGCAGACATGCGGTCTTTCGTGCCGTATGCTTCTGCCTTCCTTTTTAATAATTCGCTCCCACTCGGCAAAGCCAAGCGAGCTTGCCTCTGCGCCCGCTTACTCGCGATTTTCTCCACCCACCGGCGTACCGCCCTCTTTACGATCTGTTTCAGTTCCATGTGCTTCGTTTTTACGGCAAAGTTAGGGGGCCGCACGGCGAAGGCTGCACGTTTGTGCACATTTCCGCACGGTTCCGCAGGTTTGTGCACGTTTACGTTCACCTCCATGCCTTCATCCCTCCATGCCTTTTCCCGGAAATGGACTTCATCTTTCAGGATACCACGTAACCCTTTCAAAGCAAGACGGATACATCCTGAACTTCCAATCCTTCATCTTTCAGCCCATGTCAGGCGCAAGACGGGATGAATGCTGCTTTCCGTTTGGCGCACATCCGAAAATCATTCGGCTGAGATTGAAAAATCACTCGCCTGAGATTGATTTTCCGTTTGGCGCACAACGGTAGCAGCCAGTCAACTGAAGGAAGGCTGAAAGATGGGGATTCCATAATTCAGCTCATAAAGCACTATTCATCAAACCGTTATAGAGAATTCTGAAACATGAAACCTTTTTTGAGAAAATATACGGGAGTTTACAGAGGAACCCAAACACGAAAAAGGGAGATTTGCAACAGCAAATCTCCCTCCCCTTTTACCTTAAAATCAACCCTACCTAACTGGTATTACCAGTCGACATCCCTATCAAAATCATTTTGAGGAAAACCATTTAAGTTTCCGGGCGGACGAACTCCACCCCTTCCTATGCCTTACCTACCCCCATTACGAACATTCATTTTTCTCACGGGAACAAAGATTTTCATCAACTGTTTGGCAGACATGGTTTTAGAAAAGACTTCATAGTACTTTTTATCCACTTCAAGCGTGTTGTACGCATTTACGATTTGCTGCGCCTTGCGGTCAAACTCCGTTTTTATGCGCTCTGCCGCTTCCTCCTCCGTCAACTCGGATTCTTTTTTCCCTCCCAAGCCTGCCGGAAATAGGGGTGTCTTGCGATGGGACATCAAATCCTGCTGATAATTTTTATAAGTAACCAGAAACTCCGAACGTGCATCTCCGTTCAAATCCAGTTCATCAGCTAATCTTTCCGCACGTTTTTCCATCATCTGCTCCCATCGCATGTCACCCTTGCGGTCTTTCCCGCCCTGTGCCATTGCCGTCCCCGAACCAACCAGACAGGCCGCACACATTCCCCATAGAACTATCTTTTTCATTGCACCTTATATATAATAGACAAATATTCTTCCTATTTATAAAGACACATCCAAACGAAAAAGGTTTAACGCATTATCTCACCGTAATATGAAAACAGCCCTGTTTTACTTCATATTTTACATAACATAACTCTTGTTCACGCAAATCACGCAACACCTCCGACAAGACCCACTTCAGCGAATCGTTTCTTACCGGACGCCGTTCCGGCCTGTCGGGATGACTCACCGTATTATAGCGATTATAACAAATGTCAAACGTCGTTCCGAAACGATGGCAACTCTCTTCGGAGGCATTGCAATTAAAACGTCGCAACCTCCGCACATCGTTCTCCGTACGCAAGACGGAAGTTACAATTAACGTATGTAGCGGAATGTCTTTGATAGCTAAAGAATCCAGAAAGTTCCGGCTGATTTTTTGCAGAAGGTCACTGGCCCGAGGCACCAGATAAGGGATGGAATAAGACATCTGCTTGTCCATCGTGTAATAAGGATTGCTGCCCACATAGACCAGTTCATCTTTCCTCATCTCCGCTTCTTCCCGATCCTCCACCGGAGAAACGCCCCATTTCCGGGCCGCCACGATATGTACATCCTGCAAGTCGGGAAACGTACGTCCAAACCCTGGTACACTATAGATCTTACTCTTCAATGGCCGACCGTCCGCTTCTTTGAAAACCGGTATGGAATAAGGTGTATGCAACCCCGTTTTCCTGACAACCTCAATAGACTCCTTTTTCGAATCAGGAACGACGGCCTGCACTGAAGAATCAAGCGGAACAGATGAAACACCAACCGTTTCACCCACCACCGCCGGATTGACACAGCGCACCACGCCCAACACACAGACGGTCACCCCCGCCATTCCCCAAAATATTTCTCTCTTGAGTTTTCTCAACGTTTTCTTTATTTTGCAGCACAAAGATACGGAAAACGTGGCGAATTCAAAACTTAATGCTTAAATTTGCGGTAAAATTAAGCGAATGATAGAAAAGCATATCGTATTGGAAGACGTGGATCCCGTTATTTTCTACGGGGTAAACAACACCAACATACAAATGATCAAGGCGCTCTATCCCAAATTGCGCATCGTGGCCCGCGGCAATATCATCAAAGTAATGGGCGACGAAGAGGAAATGTGTGCTTTTGAAGAAAACATCATGGCCATCGAACAGCACTGTGTAAAATACAACAGCCTGAAAGAGGAAGACATATTGGCCATCATCAAAGGCAAAAAGACCCCGAAAGAAAGTGCAGAAGGCGTCATTGTATACAGCGTCAACGGCAAACCTATCACCGCCCGTAGCGAGAACCAGCAAAAATTGGTCAAAGCATACGAAAACAACGATATGATTTTTGCCATCGGACCTGCCGGTTCGGGCAAGACCTACACCAGCATCGCATTAGCGGTAAGGGCTTTAAAGAACAAAGAAATACGCAAAATCATCTTGAGCCGTCCCGCTGTGGAAGCCGGTGAAAAACTGGGTTTCCTGCCGGGTGACATGAAAGACAAGATAGACCCTTACCTGCAACCGCTTTATGATGCCTTGCAGGACATGATTCCTACCATGAAGTTACAGGAAATGATGGAACAAAACGTCATTCAGATCGCTCCCTTGGCTTTCATGCGCGGCCGCACCCTCAATGACGCGGTGGTCATATTGGACGAAGCACAGAACACGACTACGGCACAAATCAAGATGTTCCTGACGCGTATGGGAATGAACACCAAAATGATTGTTACCGGAGACATGACGCAAATAGACCTTCCACCATCCCAACGTTCAGGATTGGCCGAAGCCACATCCATACTGAAAGGCGTGGAGGGTATCGCTTTTATAGAAATGGACAAAAAAGACATCGTGCGCCACAAATTAGTGACCCGCATCGTGGAAGCTTACGAAAAGCATGACAGGAAGGTCTCCGCACATAAGCGCAGTACCGAAAAACCACAATCCGAAGAATCATTCGTCATCACAGATTTGACGGGTTGGGGTGACAACTGAGCACAAACAGAACTTCAACTTCAAAAAGAAAACAGATATGAAAGCTTTAACTCACACTGATTTTAACTTTCCGGGACAGCAAAGCGTATATCACGGAAAAGTACGCGACGTGTACAACATCAACGACGAACTGATGGTCATGGTAGCCACCGACCGTATTTCGGCATTCGACGTGATTCTGCCCAAAGGAATCCCTTTCAAAGGCCAAGTGCTGAACCAGATTGCAGCTACTTTCCTTGATGCCACAAGCGACATCGTACCCAACTGGAAACTGGCCACTCCGGACCCGATGGTGACCGTGGGACTGAAATGCGAAGGCTTCCGCGTGGAAATGATTATCCGCGGGTATTTGACCGGCTCGGCATGGCGCGAATACCAGAATGGTTGCCGCGAACTCTGCGGCGTGAAGTTGCCCGAAGGCATGAAAGAAAACCAGAAGTTCCCCACCCCGATCATCACTCCTACCACGAAAGCCGATGCCGGACACGATGAAAACATATCTAAGGAAGAAATCATCGCCCAAGGGCTCGTGAGCAAGGAAGACTACGAACTGATGGAAAAATATACCTACGCCCTCTTCGCCCGCGGCACGGAAATGGCTGCGGAAAAGGGACTGATATTGGTGGATACCAAGTATGAGTTCGGCAAGAAAGACGGTAAAGTCTATCTCATCGACGAAATCCATACGCCCGACTCCAGCCGTTACTTTTACGCAGACGGATACCAGGAAAAGTTTGAAAAAGGCGAACCCCAGAAGCAACTTTCCAAGGAATTCGTACGCCAATGGCTTATCGACCACAACTTCATGGGCAAGGAAGGCCAGCAAGTGCCGAAAATGACGGACGAATACGTAAACAGCGTGTCAGACCGCTATATAGAGCTGTACGAGCATATCGTAGGCCAAAAGTTCAACAAGGCCGACGACCATGACGATTTGGCCGCACGCATCGAAAAGAACGTCACCGAATATTTGAACCAGAAATAAGGCACGACAGGTGTACGAACAAGAAAAGATAAAGCCCTACAAGGACGAAGGCCATAAGCGTGAACAAGTGGAGCGCATGTTCGACCGCATCGCCCATTCTTACGATCGGTTGAACCATTTCCTTTCATGGGGTATTGACAAGAGTTGGCGGCGCACAGCCGTCGACTCTTTGTCGCCCTTTCACCCCCGCCGAATCTTAGATGTTGCTACGGGGACAGGCGATTTTGCCATTTTGTCTGCCCGGAGGCTTTTTCCGCAATCCATCACGGGAGTAGACATTTCCGAGGGCATGATGCAAATAGGACGGCAAAAAGTGGAAGCGTTGCATTTGGACGGAATCATCCGCTTCCAACATGAGGACTGTGAAGCGTTGTCTTTTGCCGACGACACGTTCGATGCCGTGACCGTGGCCTATGGCGTACGCAACTTCGAACATCTGGACCAGGGACTACGGGAAATGTGCAGGGTATTGAAACCAGGCGGACATCTGTTAATCATTGAACTGAGTTCTCCCCACCGTTTCCCCATGAAACAACTTTTCTCTGTTTACGCCAAAATCGTCATGCCGCTGATTGGCCGGTTGGTTTCCAAGGACCATAGTGCCTACTCTTACCTGCCGGCCACGATGGCCGCTTTCCCTCAAGGAGAGGTCATGCAGGGCATACTCCGGAAAGCCGGTTTCGGCGACGTGCGTTTCAAACGTTTCACTTTCGGCATCAGCACGATGTATCTTGCCACCAAATAAGCATTCACATCATGGATAAATACGGTTTAGTCGGCTATCCTTTAGGACATTCGTTCTCGCGTGACTTTTTCAATGAAAAGTTCAAGAACGAAGGGATTGATGCCGAATATGTCAATTTTGAGATTCCCTCTATCGAACGCTTTCCGGAAATCATCACAGAAAACGCAAATCTGTGCGGACTCAACGTGACCATCCCCTACAAAGAAAAAATCATTCCTTACATGGACGAGTTGAGCGAGGAAGCCCGCCATATCGGGGCTGTCAACGTCGTACGAATCGGGATGCGGAAAGGGAAAACGCATCTGAAAGGTTTCAACTCGGATGTCATCGGATTCACCCGCTCGATAGAACCGTTATTGGAACCGATACACCGGAAAGCCTTGATATTAGGTACAGGAGGGGCTTCTAAAGCTGTACGCTACGGACTTCACCGCTTGGGCATTGAAACCCGCTTTGTCAGCCGTAACCCGAAAGAGGATTCGCTGACATACCCGCAACTCACACCGGAAATCATGGACGAATACAAAGTGATTGTAAACTGTACCCCGGTGGGGATGTATCCTCATACGGAAGAGTGCCCGGCACTCCCTTATGCAGCCATCGGACGCAACCACCTACTGTACGATTTGGTTTACAATCCGGAAGAGACCCTCTTTCTCAGAAAAGGACGGGAACAAGGTGCCATCACCAAAAACGGTTTGGAGATGCTGATTCTCCAAGCATACGCCGGATGGGAATTCTGGCACAGCGAAGACTGACGACATGCACAAGGAAAAGAACAAGTTCAAACGGATTTTCTGGACCGTGCTCACCTTATTAGTACTCACGCTGACGGGGAGCACGCTATACCTGCAATGGTACGCGTTGGAGGCCGGTGGCAACGAACGGGGAAAGAATCTCGAAATGTCATACGCTTTCATGTATGAGCACTACCCTTTCCTTTCGCACTGGGTAGACAGCCTGCAACGGGAAAACGCCTTGCGGGATACGTTTATCCTTGCCGAAGACGGAGTAAGGCTGCACGCCCTTTACCTTTATGCAGACACCCTGACGGCTCATACAGCCGTAGCCGTGCACGGTTATACCGACAATGCCGTGCGTATGCTGCACATCGCTTACTTATACAATCACGACCTGCATTACAACGTATTGCTCCCCGACCTCCGTTTTGCCGGACAGAGCGAAGGCGACCACATCCAAATGGGATGGAAAGACCGCCTTGATGTGTTACGCTGGATGGAAGTGGCCAACGAACTGTTTGCCCCGGAAGGTTCCCAGACCCGCATGGTGGTACACGGCATCTCCATGGGAGCGGCTACGACCATATGCGTGAGCGGCGAACCCCAACCGCCTTTCGTGAACTGCTTTGTGGAAGACTGCGGTTATACCAGCGTGTGGGATGAATACGCAGGAGAACTGAAAAACCAGTTCGGCCTGCCCGCTTTTCCCTTGCTCCATCTGGCCAGTTGGGCTACACGCCTGCGTTACGGATGGGATTTCCGGGAAGCCTCGCCACTGGAACAAGTAAAAAAATGCCAGCTTCCCATGTTGTTCATTCACGGTACGGAAGACACGTTCGTACCGACTTGGATGGGTGACAGCCTGTATGCCGCCAAGAAGGGCATCAAAGAGCTATGGCACGTGGAAGGCGCGACACATGCCGATTCTTATCTAAAATATGCTAAAGAATATACAGAAATCGTCAAAAGTTTCGTCGAACGATATAATATTCCAAAAGATATGAATAACTTGCCAAACCAGTAAACAAAGTGTGTCATGAAGAAAGCTTTTTGCCTGTTCCTCTTATTCCTTGTATGCCGGAGCGCACAACTCCTGTATGCCGGCACGTATACGGTGGACAACCTGCCTATGGTTTATTTGCAGGACAAGACCAAGCACGTGGTCAATCCCGATGGAATCCTTTCCGCACAGGCCGTACAACAAATGGACAGCCTGCTATATCGGTTGGAAACGGAGAAGGGCGTACAGTCCGTGGTAGCCGTAGTGGAGCGTATCGAAGGAGGGGAATGCTATGATTTCGCCATTACACTGGGTAACAAACTCGGGGTGGGCAACCGGCAAAACACGGGTCTCATCATCTTGCTTTCCACGCAAGACCGCTGTTACCAGATATTGACCGGCGAAGGGTTGGAGGGCACGCTGCCTGATGCCATCTGCCGCCGGATAGAAAATCGGCGAATGGTGCCTTACCTGAAAACAGGAGACTGGGATACCGCCATGCTGCAAACAGTGTCTGCCGTCTGCCGTGTAATCCACGGGGATGACAGTATGCTCCACGACGATTCGGGGCAACCGACCGGTACAAAGGGATATGGCTTGATGTGGCTCGCCTTGGCCATTGTCACGGGCGGGTTCCTGATTTCCATTTATTCCAACCGCAAACGGAACACATGTCCCCGCTGCGGACATAGCCCCATGCACCGCACGAATTCCCAAGTCCGGGTTGACCGGTTCCAAGGCATAGAACATCACACGGTCTATTACCGCTGCCCGAAATGCGGGCATACCGTATCCCGTTCCCATGACGAACCGTTCGACAACGGCACCGGCTTTGGAGGTTTCCCTCCCGTGGCAGGACCTTTCCATCGCGGATTCGGAGGCGGAGGTTTCGGAGGTGGTTTCAGCGGCGGAAGCTTCGGGGGAGGCAGTTTCGGAGGCGGAGGAGCCGGTGGAAAGTTCTGACCGACACACAGATTTCGAATCAAACACCTATTTATATATAAGGAAAACAATGAAAACAAAGAAATGGATGACCGCCGCCATAGCCATGGTGTGCATGGTTCTTTTGAACAGCTGTTCATACAACAAGATGGTAGAGAAAGACGAAGCTGTGTCTACGGCATGGAGTAACGTGGAAACGCAATACCAACGCCGGGCTGACCTGATTCCGAACCTGGTGAGTACCGTAAAAGGCTATGCCACGCACGAAAGCAGCACGTTGGAAGCCGTAGTAGCCGCCCGTAGCAAAGCTACGCAAATCACCGTGGACCCGGCGAACCTGACTGCAGAAAAGTTGGCCGAATATCAGAAAGCCCAAGGTGCCGTGAGCTCCGCCCTCGGAAAACTGTTGGCCGTGACGGAAAACTATCCGCAACTCCGTGCCAACGAGAATTTCTCGGAACTGCAAGCCCAATTGGAAGGAACGGAAAACCGCATCACCGAAGCCCGTAAACGTTACAACGAGGCCGTACAAGACTACAACGTCCTGATACGTAAATTCCCCAACAACTTATTTGCCGGAATGTTCGGATTCAGCAAAAAGGAAAAGTTCGAGGCATCCTCCGGTGCATCGGAAGCCCCGAAAGTAGAGTTTTAATGACAGACAATCATTCAAAAACATATAGTGATATGAGTAACCAACGTTACATGATGCGCGGCGTGTCGGCAGCCAAAGAGGACGTACACAACGCCATCAAGAACATCGATAAGGGTATCTTCCCGCAGGCATTCTGCAAGATTATCCCCGACATTCTGGGCGGTGACCCGGAATACTGCAACATCATGCACGCCGACGGAGCCGGCACGAAATCTTCGTTGGCCTACGCGTACTGGAAAGAAACGGGCGACTTGTCCGTATGGAAAGGCATTGCGCAAGACGCGCTCATCATGAACACGGACGATTTGCTTTGTGTGGGTGCCGTAGACAACATCTTGGTGTCGTCCACCATCGGACGTAACAAAATGCTCATCCCGGGCGAAGTCATCAGTGCCATCATCAACGGTACGGACGAACTGCTGTCCGAGATGCGCAAGATGGGTATCGGCATCTATGCCACAGGCGGCGAGACAGCCGACGTGGGCGACTTGGTGCGCACCATCATCGTGGACTCCACCGTGACATGCCGCATGAAACGTAGCGACGTCATCGACAACGCCAATATCCGTCCGGGAGATGTCATCGTGGGACTGAGCAGTTGCGGACAGGCCACCTACGAGAAGGAATACAACGGCGGCATGGGCAGCAACGGGCTGACCAGTGCACGCCACGACGTGTTTGCCAAGTATTTGGCCGAAAAATATCCCGAAACCTACGACAAGTCCGTTCCGGAAGAGTTGGTCTACAGCGGCAGTTACCGGCTGACCGACCCGGTGGAGGGTGCCCCAGTCAATGCCGGCAAGCTCGTCCTGTCCCCCACCCGTACATACGCTCCGGTGGTGAAGAAGATGCTAGACGAGATGCGTGCGGACATCCACGGCATGGTACACTGCACAGGCGGTGCGCAGACCAAGGTGCTCCACTTCGTAGGTGAGAATTGCAGGGTGGTCAAAGACAACATGTTCCCCGTACCTCCCTTGTTCAAGGCGATTGCCAAG
Source organism: Paraprevotella sp. (assembly GCF_986071375.1). Classification (NCBI taxonomy): domain Bacteria; kingdom Pseudomonadati; phylum Bacteroidota; class Bacteroidia; order Bacteroidales; family Prevotellaceae; genus Paraprevotella; species Paraprevotella sp. Next base: position 9,674 of record NZ_CFQRNQ010000010.1, read on the forward strand.
GAAAGCGGTACGGACTGGAGTGAAATGTACAAGGTGTTCAACATGGGGCATCGCCTCGAAGTCTACCTAGCTCCCGAACATGCCGGACAAGTCATCACCATAGCCAAGAGTTTCAACATCGACGCACAAATCATCGGACACATCGAAGAAGGACCGCGTTCACTGACCATCAAGAGTGAATTCGGCGAATTCAACTACTAAGGAAAGGGAGCTTCATTTCCTTTTTCCTCCAACCTTATCCGGACAAGCCACCTGCTTGCCCGGATTTTTTTGTTCAATGCGTAAAAAACTGGATTCATTCCGTACAAAATACTGTTTACGTATTGAACTACATGTTTTTATCCCTTAATTTTGAACCACTGCGAAAACAGCAGAAAAACGCACATCTGAAAGGAACAGTTCGATAAAACATAAAAACCAACCATTATGAGAACGACTACTTTATTCACCCTTGCCACATGCCTGGCATTTACAGGCATACGCCCCATCGCGGGACAAGAACTTACGCCTCTGGATAGAACCCCGCCTACCCTGAAGAGCATGTATTATGATGTGAACGGGGACGGAAAGATGGAATATCTCGACACTGAAAACAACAAGGAACGCTTCACTGCATGGTTTGCCTTGGACGGCACGGTGGTAGAGCGCGTGGCAGACGACGTGCTTACCATCGACCATCTCCTCGAACTGAACGGGGACGGCAAACCGGACTTCATCGCTTCCGACGGAAACGACACGAAGATGTACCTGAGCCAACCCGACGGAAGCTACAAAGCCACAAGCTGCCCCTCCTTAGGCAGCCAACTCACCCAAGCAGACCTCAACCGGGACGGACGCATGGACTTGGTATTCTTTAAACGGATACAAAGTTGGCCAACCCTCTACGCCCCGTATATCCTGTTGCAGACAGCGGACGGATTCCAAGAAAAGCCTCTCCCTATCGTCACGGATGCCGACGAGTTGGAAGGCATGGACTACAGTAGCGGAGGAAGCGGCATGTTCCGCGTGGACAACACCATATTCAGTGGCGCGTGGATTCCCGAACGCGGCACGTCATACGCCCAAGAAAGCGACCGCATGCAAGCCTTGGATTTGAACGCCGACGGCTACCCCGACCTCTTCTCACCCAACGGCGCGGGCTTCATCTCACTGCCGGACGGACGTTACTACACAGCTTCCATGGGCACGTCGGTCACTGCCTGCGAGGTGAACGGCGATGGCCTGACGGATTACGTGCTCTTCGATGCAAACACGGGCGACGTGAACCTGATGCGCAGTACACCGTCAGGGTATGAGACGGAACGACTCACCAACAACTCCAACCTCACGGATGTGCAGGTTTGCGACCTGGACGGTGACGGCCATCAAGACCTTCTACTCACCATAGACAAAACCAAACAAACCACCTACGCCTTCATCATCTTCCTGCGCAACCAAGGCGACGGCACGTTCAAGAAGTCGGAGCAGGGCATGGAAGGCGAATACACCTTTCACGAGGTCGCATATCTTGACGGAAAACCGGGGCTGACGGCTGTGAAAGAAGTCACGAACACCCAAGGCTACTTACAATATGACTTCTATTTGTTCCAATGGGACGCGAACTTCAACCTGAACGGGACCATGCTTCTCCCCGAAGGTTACATGTTGTCCAACAAAGAAAATCCTTTCATAACCGACTTGAATGGCGATGGAAAACCCGATTTCCTCATCACCCCCAACAATATGGAACATTATCTCTACACTCCGGAAAACGCTCAACCTGCCACAGTGGCCGCTCCGGAAGCCCCGACTTACGCCGTGGATGCGGCCACGGGCCTGCTTCGCGTGGAATGGAAAGCCCCGTCCGCAGAACCGGGACTCACGTATGAAGTCCGAGTGGGCACAGCACCGGGGCGCGACGACATCGTGCAGGCTCAATCCAATGCCGACGGCAGCCGCCGCACTTTCTCAGACGGCAACGCCAACACTTCTACCTATCTGATGCTTAATGCCGGGACGTGGCCGGAAGGCACTTACCATATCGCCGTGCAGGCCATTGCCCCGAACGGCATCGGCAGCGCGTGGAGCGAAGAGGCTACGTTCGAGAACCATCTGGTCAGCCCGGCTTTCACGGCTTCGGTCAACGAGCTGAGCACGGCAGACACCTTGCATATCGCACCGATTTACGCCCGTGAAGGCGCGAACTACCAATACAACCTGCAACCCGACGGACGCATCGTCGGCCAAAACACAGACGGGTCGGCCGACATCGTGTTCGAGAGCTACGGGCTGAAGACCGTCACCCTCTCGCTCGACGGGCACACGTTCACACAGGGCATACGGGTACTCCCGTTCCGTACAGATGAAAGCGAAGACGGCTACAGTGGCAGCGTGTTCGACCTCAACCAAGACGGATGGGCAGAAGGATTCGCCCAAAGGTTCTACACCAACGCGCAAGGCACATTCAAGGAACTGATGAAATCGTTCAACACCGACTTGAACATCAACGGCGGTTTCGTGGTCGACTTCAACCGGGACGGACAGCCCGACATCTACGGCAACTATCTGAAAGTAAGCGACCAACAGAAAAGGTTCTTGCTGAACGACGGCAACATGGACTTCCACGCATACGAAGGGGAGATTTGCCTCAACACGCCAAGCAACCCGATAGGACAATATGATTACCTTACGCCCATCGGCGACTTGGACAACGACGGACGTGTGGATTTCAAGAAAAACAACATCATATACAAGAATACAGCGAACGGTGTATGGGAACAGAAAAACTTTGCCAAAGAAGAAACATACTACGCCCCCATCGCCGTGGCCGATTTCAACCGCGACGGCTATTTGGACATCGTGAGTGCATACCGTTGGGACCGGGGCACACCCATCTATCGCCAACAGCTCTACCTGAACAAAGGCAACTGGGAGTTCGAGTTACAACCCGACCTGCCTGCACAAAGCAGTTCGTTAAGCCTTGTCGGCATCGCCGACGTGAACGGGGACGGACGGCCCGACCTGATTTATAATGATTTTTATAAAGAAATATATTATGCCTACCTCTGTGATGCGGAACTCCGTTTCACGGAGCGTATCACCCTGCCGGGGTGTCCGACCGTGGACCTGAACCATGACGGCCTGCCCGAATATGTGTCGGCCACCAACCCTGACAGCCTCATTTTCCAAGACAAAGACGGGACACTGACCTACATGGAGAATATCTTATCCGGTTTGTCACTCGAACTCATCCCCGGCAATATCGGCTCGTCAACGCCTTCCGGTTCTTATCTCGACGTGAACGGCGACGGCACGCCCGACTACAATGCCTATACCCGTATCCGTTCCTCGTTCAAGAACACCGCGCCCACCGTGCCGCAAAACGTCTACGCCAGCCAGACGGCAGACGGACTGACCATATACTGGGACGGGGCGACGGACAAGGAAACGCCCTCGCACAGCCTGCGCTACAACCTGAGCGTGAAAAAGAAAGGCGCATCGGGCGAAGGGGCTTACGTCATCTCGCCCCTGAACTTGGCCGACAACAAGGCACAGACGGGCGAACCGGGCTACGTGCATTACCGCAGAGCCACACGCTTCACCATCCCTACCACGGCCTTGGAAGCCGGACAGACGTATGAGATACAGGTGCAGGCGGTAGACCCGTGGAACGCCCATTCTGACTTCTCGCCCGTCTACGAGTACACGGCGCAGGCCGTATCGCTCCTAAGCCTGCCGGGCAAGGGACGTGTGAGCTGGCCTATCCCGTTCGAGACCACCATCTTGGGCAGTCCGCAAATCCACACCGACGGAGGCGTGATAGACGGGAACACCATCGAATGGAGCACATCCGGCCTGAAGACCGTCACCCTGACCGTGGACGACATCGTGAGCCGCGCACAAATCGAAATCCTCGACCTGCCGGGCATGGCCATCGACCTGCCACAGCAAGTCCTGGCCGGCACTCCCGTACAGGCCACCCTGCCGGAACACCTGCTCTCATCCGAGGTCGCCTTTGAAGTCCTGCGCGACGAAGGCGTAGCATTCATCCACGAAGAGGGACAGGCCGAAGCCACGTTCATCTTCCCGGAAAGGGACGGTTCCTACGACCTGAACGTGAAAGCAACGGACGACGTGTTCGGCGAAATATACCAGAACACCCAGGTGGAAGTGACAGGCAGCGGCTTTGTGCCCGTCATCGGACAAATAGGCACCGACGAGGCTACCGGATGCAACCGTATCAGTTGGAGCATCCCCACGGAACTGCCTGCACCCCTGCAACCGGGGACGGTACGCATCTACCGCGAGACGGCCGTGAGCGACCGTTACGAACTGTTGGGCGAAGTCCCGCTGACGGACGGAAGCTATGTGGACGAGACCTCTACTCCGGCCTTGCTCTCGCAGCGTTACTTCATCACGATGGCCACGAACTACGGCGGCGAGAGCCGGAGCAGCGCGGTACATGCCAACGCCCACCTGATGGTGAACCGCGCCATGGGGCACGACATCAACCTGAGCTGGACCCCATACGAAGGACGCGACGTGATGCAATACGTGATATTGAGCGGCCCGTCGCCCGAGCGGCTCACCGAACTGGCCGCCGTGTCCGGCCATACCCTGAGCTACACCCACGCGCGGACTTCGGACGAAGCCACATACTACGCCTTGGCCGTACGCTTCGACGTGCCGCAGAAACGGGCTTCGGCGGATGATGCCCGCAACCGGTCCAACGTGGTTTGCTCTGCCGATGCCTTTGACGTCACCATGGCCCAGAGCGTGGTCATCACTTCGCAAGAAGCAGAATTGAAATTAGACCAAGAACAACCGCAACTGCACCTGCAAGCGGTCGTACTGCCGATGAGCACCACGCTCAAACGCGTACAATGGAGCGTCGTGGAGGGTGAAACGTTGGCCACCGTCGCACAAGACGGCACCGTAAGCCTGAAAGACAATGCCACGGGCGGCCAAGTGACGGTGGAAGCCGCAGCCACAGACGGTTCCGGCATCCGCGAAACCGTAACCTTCACCGCAGCCCCCTACACCGATATCGTCCCGGTGGAGGCCGAAGAGGTACGCATCTACGCGACCGGCGGCATCATCCGCATCGAAGGCATACGCTCCGCCACGACCTTGCGCCTTTACAACCTGCAAGGCACGTTGCTCCACCAGAGCGAAGCCTCAGGAGACACGCAAATTTCGACTTCCGGCCTCCGGGGCGTCTACATCCTGCAAGCCGGACGCAAGACACAAAAACTGATGTTACGATAAACCCATGTTTCGGAAGAGAGGGGGCAGTCCGGTTTACGGGCGTTTGCCCCCTCTCGTTTTTTATCCTCCACCCGCAAGGAGTTGACAAAAAGACCAACATCCCCTTGGTTTTCAATTCTTTTTTGTAACTTTGCCTTGATTACTGTCAAAAGCGAAAAATATGGCAAGATTCATCAATCCCTTTACCGATGTCGGTTTTAAGCGCATCTTCGGGCAAGCCATCCACAAAGAATTGTTGATAGACTTCTTGAACGACTTGTTAGTAGGAGAAAAGCGGATAACGGACATCACATTCTTGGACAAAGAGCTGTTGCCGGACTTTTCCGGCGACCGGGGTGTCATCTATGACATATATTGTACGAATGAGGACGGTGAACAGTTCATCGTGGAAATGCAAAACCGTGAACAGACCTTTTTCCGTGAACGGGCTTTGTACTACCTCTCGCAGGCCATCGCCCGGCAAGGGGAACGGGGTGCCGAATGGAAATTCAACCTGAAAGCCGTGTATGGCATCTTCTTCATGAATTTCCACCTGTCCCACTCACCCGGCAAATTCCGCACGGACATCGTCTTGTCCGACCGGGATACGAACGAAGTGTTCTCCGACAAGCTCCGTTTCATTTTCCTGCAGCTCCCCTGCTTCACCAAGGAAGAAGATGAATGCCAAACTGATTTTGAACGTTGGATTTATGTACTGAAAAATATGGAAACATTTCAAAGACTCCCATTCAAAGCCCGTAAATCGGTGTTTGAAAAACTGGAACAAATCGTAGACATCGCTTCGCTCAGCAAAGAGGACCGCATGAAATATGACGAAAGCATCAAAGTGTACCGCGACCACCTTGCCGTGCTCGACTTCGCCAAGCAAGAAGGATTGGAACTGGGAATGCGGCAAGGAATGGTTAAAGGAATAGAACAAGGAATGGCCAAAGGAATAGCCAAAGGTATCGAACAAGGTAAAAACGAAGGGGAAATGAATGAACGCCTTAAGAATGCACGACGCATGAAAACCAAAGGATACCCCACCGATGATATTGCCGACATCACCGGACTGAGCGCGGAAGAAATCAATTCGTTATAAAATCCTTTTCGGCTTCGTCCTCCCATTATATTGTCGCGGCCTTTTACGTCCTTTCATTTTTTCTCCGTATCTTTGCAGCCGGAAACTTGATATTATGGCAGAAAACAATTCTATATTAGACAAATTGGAGGGGCTGGTAAGCCGCTACGAGGAGGTGGGCACTTTGATTACCGACCCGAATGTGATCAGCGACCAAAAACGCTACGTAAAGCTGACTAAAGAATATAAGGACTTGGGCGATATCATGAAAGCCCGCAAAGAATATATGGACAGCCTGCAAACGTTGCAAGACGCCAAGGAAATGCTAGCCATCGAAGACGACCCGGAAATGAAGGAGATGGCGCGCGAAGAAATGGCGGCCGCTGAAAAACATATCCCCGAAATGGAGGAACGCATCAAGTTGCTCCTCGTCCCGGCCGACCCGGAAGACGACAAAAATGTCATTATGGAGATACGGGGAGGAACGGGAGGAGACGAAGCCGCACTGTTCGCAGGCGACTTGTTCCGCATGTACACCAAATACTGCGAAATGAAAGGTTGGAAGATTGCTATCTCTAGCTTTACGGAAGGAGCTGCGGGCGGCTTTAAAGAAATCATCTTCAGCGTAACGGGAGAAAAGGTGTACGGCACGCTGAAATACGAATCGGGCGTACATCGCGTACAACGCGTACCGGCTACGGAAACACAAGGCCGTGTACATACTTCGGCCGCAACGGTGGCCGTACTGCCCGAAGCCCAAGAATTCGACGTGGAAATCAACGAGGGCGAAATCAAATGGGACACTTTCCGTTCCAGCGGCGCAGGCGGACAGAACGTGAACAAGGTGGAATCCGGCGTACGTGCACGTTATCTGTGGAAAAACCCCAATACGGGAGAGACCGAGGAAATCCTGATAGAATGTACTGAAACGCGTGACCAACCCAAGAACAAGGAAAGAGCTTTGGCACGCCTGCGCACGTTCATCTACGACAAAGAACACCAGAAATATATCGACGACATTGCCAACCGAAGGAAGACAATGGTGTCCACCGGTGACCGTTCGGCCAAAATCCGTACGTACAACTATCCGCAAAGCCGTATCACCGACCACCGCATCGGCTATAACATGCAGAACCTGCCTTCGTTCATGGACGGCAATATCCAAGACTGCATCGACCAACTGACCGTGGCGGAAAATGCCGAACGGATGAAAGAAAGCGAACTCTAAACGGTAAAGGACATGAAAAAGTTTTTCACCCGGCAGATTATCATAAAAAGCGTCGAGCAATGCTTGAAACGTTTTCCGGTCACGGTCGGCTTTACAGTATCGCTCGCTGTTTTCTTATTAGTAGTATGCTGGGGGAAAGACGAGTTGTTCACGGAACGTCAGACTTTCACCATTAATTATTATCTGACTGTAGGAAGTTTGCTCTCTCTCTCCCTTCGCCTATGGGGAGAGGAAGTGAAACGTAAACGTATCGTATACATCGCCAACGCGCTACTCCATTTGCTCCTATTAGCGGACGCCGGATACTTGTACCTATTGCCGGAAGACTTTCCTTTCTTGGAAACAGGACTTGCCCACGGTTCCGCCCTGACGGCTTTGGGATTAAGTATCTTCACACTTCCTTTTTTCCGTGAAAAAGACGATATTCCCTCATGGAATTTCACCCTACAACTGGTATCCCATGCCGTTACTTCATGGATAATCGGCGGTATCATGTGCGGCGGCCTCTGCCTGCTGACAGCATCCTTCTCCGGCTTATTCGGTTGGGAAGTAAATAGTAACTTCTATACCACATGGCTCATTGTGTTTTGCCTGACCTTACCCTCATTGCTGTTTTTAGGGCAAATCCCGGCCGGAGAAGCCAAACACGACCGTACCGGTTATACTTCTGCATACCTCAGCAAAGTGATTCGCTATCTGTTCCTTCCGTTATTGGGATGTTACTTATTGGTACTTTATGTCTACGCATTGAAGATTCTCGTCCAATGGCAATTACCGGACGGATGGGTTTCCTGGTTAGTCATCGCACTGACTGCGGGTTGCATCGGAGTAGAATTCTGCATGTACCCTTCTCTCCGCCAGGGACTTTCACGTTTCGAGCAACGTGTGGCGCGTGGGTTGCCCATCGCCATCCTGCCCCTGTTAGTACTGATGACTATCGGCATCGCCAGACGACTCAACGATTACGGCATCACGCTCAACCGCCTGTATCTTCTGACTCTGAACATCTGGTTTTACATAGTCTGTATCGGCTTATTCATTCTACGGGCACAGCGCATTCAATGGATTGCCGTGTCGTTTGCCGGCATCTTTCTGCTCACATCCGTACTTCCGGTAAATTATGCCCGGCTCACCCACCGTTACATGTTCCAGGCCTTATCAGTCCAAATCCAAACATCATATAAAGGGGAACTCCCCATGGACGAAGAGCAATATCTGGACTGGCTAGCATCGCTTCCGCAGGAAACAGCCCGGCTCACTAACAGCCGTCTCAAAATACTGGATTATACTTTCAAAGACAAAGAAATCCATCGTCTTGTCGCTCCCGACATCAATTATTGGGGAGCGGAGAAATGTATTAAAGAAAACTCCGAAGCGCATTTCAGCCAAAAGAAAAATGGTACGGAAGTCATAGCAAAAGGAACATACCTCCATTTTGAGGCATCATCGCCATCTTCTGTCAAAATGGAATTAAACACCGGATATTCGGAACTGGTCGCATATCATAAGAGCGAAGACTCCATCCCTTGCAAATATTGGAAAGAAGAAGTCATGCCTATAGAACTTACCGACGGGCATCAAGTGATAGACACGATATACGTCCACCCGTCCGACATCCGAAAATGGAGTGCCATGGATACGATTCCTCCACAAAAGTTCACCGGCAGGCAAAAAGACAATCTTTTTATCCTCACCGACTTCTCACTATCCGGATATGCAGGAGACAAGAACCTGAACTTTATTTATTCCGGTTATTATTTTATTCAAAAGAAAACGAACTAAAAAACATATACGACATGAACAAACAAGAGCTTTTTGAGAACATCAAACGGAAAGAATCTTTCCTGTGTGTAGGATTGGACACTGACATTCAAAAAATCCCCTCGCACCTGCTAAAGGAAGAAGACCCCGTTTTCGCCTTCAACAAAGCCATCATCGACGCCACCGCACCTTATTGTATCGCTTACAAGCCTAACCTGGCATTTTATGAAAGCATGGGCGTAAAAGGTTGGCTCGCATTTGAAAAGACGATTCAATACCTGAACAAGAACTACCCCGACCAGTTCATCATCGCGGATGCCAAACGGGGAGATATCGGTAATACCTCGGCAATGTATGCCCGTACTTTCTTTAAGGAAATGCAACTCGATGCCCTGACGGTAGCTCCTTATATGGGCGAAGACAGCGTAACCCCGTTTTTAGGTTATGAAAACAAATGGGTCATTCTTCTGGCTCTGACCAGCAACAAAGGCTCGCATGATTTCCAGTTGACGACTGACGCTGAAGGCGAACGTCTGTTTGAAAAGGTCCTGCGGAAAAGCCAAGAATGGGGCAACGACCAAAACATGATGTACGTAGTGGGTGCCACCCAAGGACGCATGTTTGAAGACATCCGCAAAATCGTCCCCAACCACTTCCTGCTCGTGCCGGGCATCGGTGCACAAGGAGGCTCATTGGAAGAAGTCTGCCAATACGGCTTGAACAGCACTTGCGGCTTGATTGTCAACAGCAGCCGGGCTATCATTTATGCCGATTCCACAGAAAGCTTCGCTGTCGTAGCCGGTGAAAAGGCACGTGAAGTGCAACAAAAAATGTCAGTGCAATTAAAAAAGTTATAAGCACAAAGTCATCATGTTATTATTTGACAGCCGTCTGGGAATCCAAATACCGGACGGCTGACTTTTATAAGCCCCATCCATATTTATATATCCTTTACTATACATCTTGGCTACGGGGAAAGGTGGCTTAAATCGGGCTTGCCGTTTATTTTATTATCTCAAAATATGGTGTAATTCGATTTTTTTTGCGAAATTTGCAAAATTAGTAATGACAATAACTAAAGACCATGGAATTTACCGCTAAGCAGATAGCAGAATTCATACAGGGTTCAGTTGAGGGAAATGAAAACGCATCGGTACATACTTTTGCCAAAATAGAGGAAGGTGTACCGGGAGCCATATCGTTTCTGTCCAATCCTAAATACACTCATTATCTCTATGACACACAGTCTAGTATTGTATTGGTGGACCGGAATCTTGAATTAGAAAAAGAAACCCAAGCCACGCTGATTCGTGTGGACAATGCATACGAGGCCGTAGCCAAATTATTGGCTTTGTATGAGATGAGCAAGCCCAAGAAAAAAGGCATTGATTCATTGGCATATATCGCACCTACGGCTCAAATCGACGGAGACTGTTACATTGCCCCTTTTGCTTATATCGGTGAAAACGTGCATATCGGTAAAGGTACACAAATATATCCCCATACCACCGTGTACGATAATGCTTCGGTGGGCGAAGACTGTGTACTATATTCCAATGTTTCGGTATATCACGATTGTAAAATCGGCAATCGGGTCATTTTGCATGCAGGCTGCGTAATCGGTGCGGACGGCTTCGGTTTTGCACCGACCGAGAACGGCTATGACAAAATTCCGCAAATCGGAATCGTAACCATAGAAGACGACGTGGAAATCGGTGCCAATACTTGTGTGGACCGTTCTACAATGGGATCCACGTTCGTACGCCGAGGAGTCAAGTTGGATAATCTGGTCCAAATTGCCCATAACGTAGAAGTCGGGGAAAATACGGTGATGTCAGCCCAAGTAGGCGTGGCCGGTTCTACTAAAATCGGGAAATGGTGCATGTTCGGCGGCCAAGTGGGTATCGCAGGGCATGCGGTCATCGGTGATGAAGTCAAATCCGGTGCCCAAGCCGGTATTGCCGGGAGCATACGCAAGGGACACGTTACCGTACAAGGTTCTCCTGCCATTGAAGCTAAAAATTTTGCACGTTCAAGTGTTGTGTACAAAAAACTGCCTGAGATGTATGCGGATGTGAACCATTTGAAAAAAGAAATAGAAGAATTAAAAGAAATACTGAATAAGAAGAAATAAAGAGCTATGCTGAAACAGAAAACATTGCAAGGAAGTTTTTCTTTGTGCGGCAAAGGATTGCATACAGGTCTGAATCTGACCGTTACATTCAATCCTGCTCCCGAAAACCACGGATATAAAATACAACGAATCGACCTGGACGGACGTCCCATTATTGACGCCGTAGCCGAAAATGTGGTAGAAACCACACGCGGCACCGTCTTGGGACGAGGAGAAGCCCGTTGCAGTACAGTAGAACATGCCTTAGCTGCTTTATACGCCATGGGAGTGGACAATTGCCTTTTGCAAGTCAACGGCCCTGAAGTTCCCATTCTGGATGGAAGCGCGGAAATTTACGTGGAGAACATCAAACGTGTAGGCATAGCCGAACAGAACGCAGTCAAAGACTACTATATCATCCGTAAAAAGTTAGAAGTCAAAGACGAGGAAACCGGTTCTTGCATTACAATCCTACCGGATGAACAGTTCAGCATCACGGCGATGATTTCATTCAATTCCAAAGTGCTTTCCAGCCAATTTGCCACTTTGGACAACATGGAGAATTTCGAATCTGAAATCGCCCCGAGCCGTACTTTCGTTTTCGTTCGTGAAGTAGAACAACTGATGGCTGCCGGTCTCATCAAAGGCGGAGACTTGGACAACGCGATCGTGATTTATGAGAATGAGATGTCTCAAGAAAAGTTGGACAAATTGGCCGACAGTATCGGAGTTCCCCATCATGATGCCACAGAAAAAGGATATTTGAACCACAAGCCTCTGGTATGGGAAAACGAACCGGCACGCCACAAATTGCTTGACATTATCGGTGACATGGCACTGATTGGCAAGCCCATCAAAGGGCGTATCATCGCTACCCGTCCCGGACATACCATCAATAACAAGTTTGCCCGCTTGATCCGCAAAGAAATTCGGGCGCATGAAATACAGGCTCCGGGGTACGACTGTAACGAACCGCCGGTAATGGATGTCAATCGTATCCGCGAACTTCTCCCCCACCGTTATCCCATGCAACTTGTGGATAAAGTTATAGAACTCGGACCTACGACCATCGTGGCTGTTAAAAACGTAACAAGCAACGAACCGTTCTTTACCGGACATTTTCCACAGGAACCGGTCATGCCCGGTGTGCTGCAAATCGAAGCCATGGCTCAAGCAGGCGGTCTTTTAGTGTTGAATTCGGTAGATGAACCGGAACGTTGGAGCACCTACTTCTTACGCATAGACCAAGTGAAATTCCGCCAAAAAGTGGTTCCGGGGGACACACTCCTTTTTAAAGTAGAACTGTTGGCTCCGGTACGTCATGGCATTTCGTCCATGCGTGGTTATGTGTTTGTGGGAGAAAGCATTGTGACCGAAGCTACGTTTACTGCACAAATCGTAAAAAACAAGTAAGATAGAATTTATGAGCAAAATAAGTCCTTTGGCTTTCATAGATCCGGAAGCTAAAATCGGTGAAAATTGCGAAATCGGCCCGTTTTGTTTCATTGACAAGAACGTGGAAATAGGCGACAATAACGTGTTGATGAACAGTGTAAGCGTACTATACGGAGCACGCATCGGCAACGGCAATGTCATTTTTCCGGGAGCTGTCATCAGTGCCGTGCCTCAAGATTTGAAATTCCGGGGAGAAGAAACCACAGCCGAAGTCGGTGACAATAACAAAATCCGTGAGAACGTAACAATCAACCGTGGTACGGCGGCAAAAGGAAAAACCTGCGTAGGCAGTGGTAATTTGCTGATGGAAAGCGTACATGTAGCCCACGATGCTTTCGTAGGAAACGATTGTATCATCGGCAACGGTACCAAACTGGCCGGTGAAATCATCATCGACGACCACGCCATCATCAGTGCCAACGTACTGATGCACCAATTCTGCCGTGTGGGTGGATATACGATGGTAGGCGGAGGTACACGTTTCAGCCAAGACATTCCACCTTATACTATATGTGCACGCGAGCCGGTTGCCTATTGCGGTCTGAATCTTGTCGGATTACGACGGAGAGGCTTTAGCAACGAACTGATAGAAAACATACATAATGCTTACCGCATTATTTACCAGGGGGGCGTACCTTTGAACGAAGCCTTGCAAAAAGTACGGGAAGAAGTGCCTGCCAGTCCGGAAATAGACTATATCATCGAGTTCATCGAAAACTCCAAAAGAGGATTTGTCCACTAAATATCATAAAAAGCCATGGTATACCGTTTTACCATTATCTCTAATGAAGTAGAAGATTTTATCAGAGAAATCAAAATAGATGCCGAGGCCACTTTTTACGACCTGCATCAGGCCATATTGTCTTCGTGCCACTATGCAGACAATGTGCCTACTTCTTTTTTCATCTGTAACCAAGAGTGGGAACAAGAACAGGAGATTCTGTTGGAAGACATGGGCACAAGCCGCTCGGACGAAGACCTGTATTTGATGAAAAAGACACGGCTCAACGAGCTGTTGGAAGACGAAAAACAACGTATGGTCTATGTTTTCGACCCGTTAGACAACCGTATGTTTTTCATTGAGCTGACTGAAATTAGTTTCAGAAAGACGCAGGAACAGCCGGTATGTAGCCGAAGCCATGGCGAAGCTCCGCAACAATCCATGGGTTTGGAAGAGTTCCTGAATAAGGAGACCACCAAACCCTCGGAAGATTTAAACGAAGATTTCTACGGAAGCGAGAGCTTCGACACAGAAGAATTCGACCCGGAAGGATTCGAGATCAGCGAAGGTAACCCTTATCATTGATTCATGAAGCCCCGACTTGTCGTATTGATAGGACCTACGGGAGTGGGCAAAACAGAACTCAGCCTTTCGTTGGCTGAGTTTCTTCATACTCCTATTATCAACGCGGATTCACGGCAACTATTCCGTGACCTGCCTATCGGAACCGCAGCACCAACTGAAGCGCAACAACAGCGTGTCAGACATTATTTCGTCGGCACACTCGGGCTAACGGACTATTATAGTGCGGCACAATACGAAACAGACGTACTTCGTTTGTTGGACGGCCTCTACTCCCAACATCCATACGCCCTACTGACAGGTGGAAGCATGATGTACATCGACGCGGTTTGCAAGGGTATCGACGACATTCCTACCGTAGACGAAGAAACCCGCCGCCTTATGTTGGAAAGATACGAAGAAGTGGGGTTGGAACAACTTTGCAAAGAGCTGAAACTGCTCGATCCGGAATACTACAACCTCGTAGACCACAAAAATCCCAAACGTGTCATTCACGCATTGGAGATATGCTACATGACGGGGAAACCTTATTCAAGCTTTCGCACCAACCAACCCAAGGCACGTCCGTTCGACATCCTTAAAATCGGATTAAGACGGGAACGGGAAGAACTATACGAACGTATCAACCGGCGCGTGGACCAAATGATAACAGACGGATTAGTGGAAGAGGCACGGAAAGTCATAGCCTATAGGCATACCAACGCCCTCAATACCGTAGGATATAAGGAAATATTCAAATACATAGACGGTTCCTGGACTTTGGAAACATCTGTGGAGAAAATCAAACAAAACACCCGCATTTACTCACGCAAGCAAATGACATGGTTCCGCCGCGACGAAAGCATTCATTGGTTTCATCCGGATGAAACGGAAGCCATAAAAAAACTCATGGAAAAAGAGATTATGCCATAAACTTTTTCTAAATTTGCTCCTATTAAACATCATTCAACCTACATAAGTCAAATCACATGAGTCGCATTCTTCAAAAGACAATCCATTGGTTGAAAAAGGCCGGAAGGGGATTCACCAACCTCTATCGAGGCCCTTGGTACAAGAAAACCGTGGTATGGGCCACCACCTGTGTCCTATCGGTTATTTTACTTCTCATTGCCGTTGACCTCAACTTTCTCTACCTGTTCGGGAAATCTCCCGGATTTAAAGACATTAAAAACCCGGTCACTAATGAAGCGTCCGAGATATACAGTGCCGACAGTGTACTTATCGGCCGTTTTTTCAGCGAGAACCGAACTCCGGTCGAGTACGAAGATATCTCCCCCATTATCATCCAGACCCTCATCGATACTGAAGACGAACGTTTTTACCGTCACCATGGTATAGACTTCCAAGGGCTTTTCGCAGCGGTAAAAGACATCGCAAGCGGACGTGCCCGCGGTGCCAGTACCATCACCCAACAACTGGCCAAAAACCTGTTCCGAGTACGCACACAATACTCAACCGGCCTTTTAGGCAAAATCCCCGGGGTGAAAATCTTAGTCATGAAAGCCAAAGAATGGATTGTAGCCGTAAAACTGGAAAGAATATTCAGCAAAGAAGAAATACTCACCATGTATTTCAACACCGTGGATTTCGGCAGTAATTCATTCGGCATCAAGACAGCATGCCGCACATACTTCAACACGACTCCCGACCAACTGACCTACGAACAAGCCGCCACACTGGTAGGCTTATTGAAGGCGACATCCAGCTATAACCCGAAGCTCAATCCCCAAAACAGTACCAAACGACGTAATGTGGTACTGACCAATTTGTATGACCACGGGCATATGGTCATCAATGGACACAAAGCCACCCGTGCACAACTGGACTCTCTCATGGCATTACCTATGATAGTCAGCCCGCGCAAGGAAGAAAGCAGTTATGACGGTATCGCACCTTACTTCCGTGCGACCCTGCCGGAGTATATCGACATGCTGTGCAAGAAAGGCGCGATAGCCGGCATAGATGAAGAAAACAAATTAGACCTCTATGCCGACGGTCTGAAGATATACACCACATTGGACACCCGTATGCAAAAATACGCGGAAGAGGCTGCCATCCAACAAATGGAGGTACTCCAACAACGTTTCAAGCAACATTGGGGCAACACAAACCCGTGGCAAGACGAAAGACACCGGGAGATTCCAAACTTTATCGAGGACTTAGCTAAAAAAACGACAGCATACAAATATCTCGAAACCCGTTTCCCCGACCAACCGGACTCCATCGCTTACTATCTGAATCTGCCCCACAAGGTCAAGGTATTCAGTTACGACGGTCCGAAAGAAGAAGAGATGAGCACCATGGACTCCATCCGTTATATGGTCAAATTCCTACATTGCGGTTTCGTAGCCATAGAACCGGACAGCCGCCAAGTCAAGGCATGGGTGGGCGACATCGACTTTGGCTCGTGGAAATACGACAAAGTCACCGCCATGCGCCAACCCGGTTCAACCTTCAAACTCTTTGTTTATGCAGAAGCGATGAACCAAGGACTGACCCCCTGCGACACCCGTATCGACGAATGGCAACAATACCCGGACACCGTAGACGGCAAACCTACCAAATGGACACCCCATAATGCCAACGGCACCTTCTCGGGAGCGGCGATGCCACTTAAATCGGCTTTCGCACAGAGTATCAATAGCGTGGCAGTCAAATTAGGTTATGAACTGGGCATCCACAACGTGGCACAGACCGCACATGCCATGGGGATCGAATCGCCGCTGCACGAAACTCCGTCGCTGAGCTTAGGTTCCTCCGATGTCAATCTGTTGGAACTGGTCAACGGCTACTGCACGGTCATTGACGACGGCAAGATGAATCCGCCCATTCTTATTACTAAAATTCTCGACCGCGACGGCAACATCATCTATGCAGCAGAACAGGAAGAGCAACAGGCAATCCCATACCGTTCCGCCTTCTTTATGCAGCGGCTTTTGCGGGGAGGCCTGACTGAGCCGGGCGGAACTACGGCTGCCCTGTGGAGCTACATCCACCCGGTACTGAAATACACCGATTTTGGAGGTAAAACCGGTACATCCAACAACCATTCCGATGCCTGGTTCGTGGGCGTAACGCCCAAGTTAGTCGCAGGAGGATGGGTCGGAGGAGAATACCGGAGCATACACTTCCGTACCGGAGCCTTAGGACAAGGCAGCCGGACGGCCTTGCCCATATTCGGCAACTTCATCCAAAAGGTTCTGTTGGACGACCGCTTCGCCCAATACCGTGCCAAGTTCCCGAAACAACCGCTCGAAGACATAGACCCCACCACGTACACATGTGAAAGCTATTACGCGCCACAAGAACCGGATTCGATCACGGCATCCTCAGATTCATTGGGCATAGCCCTTCCGGGGGATTCTTTACGCAACGATTCCTTGACACCATAGCCCCAAAGACTTGAAAGAAGAACTCGAAATAGACCTTCAGAATTCTGAATTCCAGAACACGCTGAAACTCATACAGTTTACCCGCAACTCGCTTTTCCTCACAGGCAAAGCCGGTACGGGTAAGTCCACTTTGCTGAAATATATCTGTAGCCACACACGGAAGAAGCACGTGGTATTGGCACCGACCGGCATAGCAGCCATCAATGCCGGAGGCAGCACCCTGCACAGCTTTTTCAAGCTCCCTTTTCATCCGCTCCTGCCCGATGACCCACGATTCAGTTTCCGCAAACTGAAAGAGTTCCTGAAATACAATTCTGCCCACCAAAAGTTAGTGCGTGAAACAGAACTGATTATTATCGACGAAATCTCAATGGTACGGGCGGACATCATCGACTTCATCGACCGCATCCTACGCCTCTACAGCCGTAACCTCCGTGAACCGTTCGGCGGAAAGCAGCTATTGCTTGTCGGGGACATATTCCAACTGGAACCGGTTGTCAAAGCGGACGAACGCGAAATCCTGAACCGTTACTACCCTACGCCTTATTTCTTCTCGGCCAAGGTGTTCCAGGAAATGAGACTGGTCTCCATAGAACTAAAGAAAGTGTACCGCCAAAAAGATGCCGCTTTCATCGCCGTACTCGACCATATCCGTACCAACCAAGCCGGAAATGCTGACTTGCAACTGCTCAACAGCCGTTGGAACCGGACGAACGACGACAAGCTGAGCCATGGACTGAATATCACCTTAGCCACCCGGAGGGACAACGTAGATTTCATCAACCGCCGGAAACTATCCGAGATAGACACCCAAAGCACACTCTTTAAAGGCGAAATACAAGGTGAATTCCCGGAAAGTTCACTCCCCACGCTGATGGAACTGGAACTTAAACCCGGCGCACAAGTCATTTTCGTCAAAAACGACCAAGACAAACGTTGGGTAAACGGAACTTTGGGTACCGTTTCGGCCATAGACGAGAAAAACGGCCATATCTACGTCATCACGGAAGACGGAACCGAAATGGAAGTCACCCGCGAGATATGGAGCAACGTGCGCTACACTTACAACGAACAAGAAAAAAAGATAGAAGAGGAAGAACTCGGCATCTTCCGGCAGTTCCCCTTGCGGTTGGCTTGGGCCATCACCATCCATAAGAGCCAAGGACTGACTTTCCGTAAAGTGACCATTGATTTCACCGGCGGTGTCTTCGCCGGAGGACAGGTATATGTAGCCTTGAGCCGTTGTACCTCATTGGAAGGTATATGCCTGAAAAAGGAAATATCCCGTTCGGATATTTTCGTCAAGCCCGAAATCATCAGGTTCGCCCAACAATTCAATGACGAAAAGGCTATCGAACAGGCCATGAAGAAAGCCAAAGCCGACATCGAATACCAAGCCTGCGTGCAGGCGTTCGACCGCGATGACTTCCGCGAAAGCCTCGACCACTTCTTCACAGCCATACACAGCAGGTATGACATCGAAAAACCGGCTATCAAACGGTTCATCTGCAGCAAGCTCAATATCATCAGCCGTCTCAAACGCGAGAACGAACAGTTGAAACGACAAATGACAGCCCAACGCAAGCAGATGCAGCAGTACGCCCATGAGTATTACGAACTGGGCAACGCTTCCATCCTTCAAGCCCACAATCTGCGAGCCGCTTTAGCCAATTACGATAAGGCCCTGTCGCTCGACCCGTCGCATGTAGACGCATGGATACGCAAAGGCGTCACACTGCAAGACCATGGGGAATACGAAGATGCACTCCAATGCTTCAACAGAGCCGCCGAACTCAGCACGGCCAATTTCAAAGTACACTACAACAGAGGGAAGAACCACTTGCTTTGCGAACGTACCGAACAGGCTGTCGCCGATTTCGACAAGGCAGTTTCCCTTAAACCCGAACACGCTAAAGCCCACGAACTTTTCGGAGACGCCCTGTCCCGTTCCGGCAAGGAAGAAGAAGCAGCCATCCATTGGGCCATTGCAGAAACGCTTCGGGAAAAGCGCAAGGGGCGTTAATCTTAGTTAATAAGCAGCCGGTTTACGCACACAAATAAAGCTATTTTCGTACATTTGACTGTTTATTAACCTATTCATTCCAACATGAGAAAAAACCTAAAGACAGTGTTAGGCATTTGCCTTGTGTGTGCCGGTACATTCGCAAGCACCACAACCCTCCAAGCAAAGAAGAAAGTGGCTTACCTTTTTACCTATTTTACAGGTAATGCTCCCGAACAGGAACAAATCTGTTATGCCATCAGTACGGACGGGTTCAGCTATACTCCGTTGAATGACGGTAACCCCGTCATTTCCTCCGACACGATTTCTCTAAAAAAAGGCGTACGCGATCCTCATATCCTGAGAGGTGAAGACGGCTACTTCTACATGGTAGTCACCGACATGCGTTCCAGTCAAGGATGGACTTCCAACCGGGGTATCGTACTGATGCGCAGCAAAGACATGGTCAACTGGACGCACCATACCGTCAATTTCCCCGAAAAATATGCAGGCACGATGTTCGCTAACGTCATCCGCGTATGGGCACCGCAAACCATCTACGACAAAAAGGCAAAAAAATATATGGTGTACTTTTCTATCCTGACCGATGACGGACAGTGCCCCTACGACAAGGTCTTTTGGGCCTATGCCAATAAAGATTTCAGCGACCTTGAAGGGGAACCCAAAGTCCTGTTCGACTACAAGAAACCGTCCATCGACACGGATATCGTGCAAGATGACAATGGAACTTATCACATCTTTTTCAAAACCGAAGGCGAGCAGAAAAAAGGCATCCGCCAATATTTGGCCAAAGACCTGCACAATCCGGCAGAATGGGAACTGTTGCCCGGCACGTTCGAAGATACAGACAAAGCGGTGGAAGGTTCCGGCGTGTTCCAACGGATAGAAGGAGATTGGGTATTGATGTACGACTGCTACATGAACGGGCACTACCAGTTCTGCACCAGCAAAGACCTGATGAAGTTCAAACGCGTACAGGATACGGCCACGCAGGGCGCATTCACTCCGCGCCACGGCACGGTCATCGCCATCACCAAGAAAGAGCTGAAACGCCTGCAAAAAGCTTTCCCAAACACGAAATAAACAAAAGACCAACCCATTATTTTTTTTAAAAACCTATTAGTAAATAATGAAAACGCAACTATTAACCTTTGCACTGGCTCTCACATTAAGTCAGACCGCCATTGCTAAAAACACGACCCAGAAGATTGACAAAGTGACCTCGTCCGTCACCGTGAGTGAGGACGTGGACTACATCATCACCGGGACGACACCTTTCAGCACAACCGGAAGCATCAACATCACCAACACGGAACATGCCGTCGTAATCTTGGAGAACCTACGTCCAAGCGAAGCTCTCAGCTACCTGTCTTACATCAAGATTAATGGGGAGCCAGCCATTAACGACGAAAACTGCCAAGTGAAGATGTACGCCCACGGAGCCATCATCCTGCCTTACGACAAAGACTTCAAGCCTCTGACCGTGTATTCCGAACCTGATTTCGGAGGAGAGTCCGTCAACGATTTCGGACTGGAAAACTCCGGGGGCTACATGAATACCCTCACCACAGCCAAACTCAACAACCGCATCCGGAGCTTCAAGCTGAAGAGGGGTTACATGGTGACTTTCTCCAACAACCCCTCAGGACGGGGATATAGCCGCTGCTTCATCGCCGACCAAGAGGACTTGGAAATAGCTTCACTGCCTTTGGAACTCGACCACAGGATTTCTTCCTACCGTGTGTTCAAGTGGCATAATTTCCAGAAAAAGGGCATTGCCAGTGATGCAAGCGAAGAAATCGTCAACGCCCTCAAGGTCACTTGGTGCTATGACTGGGGGCAGGGCAATGCAAGCCGCGAGCCGGACTGTGAATGGGTACCTCATCACATTTACGAAGATTGGCCGTCCGTCCCGACTTGCGGTGGCGTGACCCAATCCTGTCACATGCAGACCAACAACGAACCGGGCAACAGTGCCGACGATCATCCGCAAAGCGTGGAAACCGTACTCAACAACTGGGAAAACCTTATGGCCACCGGTATGCGCCTGTGTTCCCCTTCGTCACATGACGGAAGCCTCTCATGGTTAGAACAGTTCATGGCAGAAATAGATAAGCGCGGTTGGCGTTGCGACATCCTCGACATGCACTGCTATTGGCCCGAATGGAACCTGAACAACGCCCTGAAAGATTATTATAACAAATACAAACGTCCTATCTGGGTGTCCGAGTTCGTCTGGGGAGCTTCATGGAACAACAACGGCATCTTCGCCACCGACCGTTCTTTCTCGAAGGAAAACCAACAGAAAAACTACGACGTAATGAGCAAGGTGCTCACTAACTGGAACAGTTTCGACTATGTGGAACGATATGCCTATTGGAACAGTGAAGCCGATTGCTCCAAACTTTACAAGTATGGAAAGGAAGGCAATCCTTCCGAAATTTCCATCCTTGGCAAATGGTACGGCGAAATGAAATCCGGAATGGGTTACAAAAAGTCATACGATTACGTACCCAAAGTAGTGTATAGCACGCCCTCTGGAATGAGTTTGGAATATACCGAACGCACGCGCAAGTTGGCCATCAATTGGGAATATAAGAACAATATGGGCTTCACCGATTCCACTCTTCTGGAAGTTCGCATAGACGGAGGCGAATGGCAGACCCTTCAAAAATATGAAGGTCCGGACAAGACATCTTATACCTACAACGAGGTTTTCCCCGAAGATTTCAAACGGGGCACTTACACGTACCGGGTACGCAACTTCGACATGGATGGTAACGTGCGTTCTACGGACGAGGTACAGCTCTCGTTGGTGGCAGCCAAGGGCGAAGCGGGCTTCCAGTACGGCACATTGGAAATCAGCGATACGGAAGAGTTCAATACGGAATTCGATGCCATCGGTGAAGATGAAAAACCGGCTGTTTTTGCAGGCTTGCTTTCCTATAACGATTCAAAGGTCGTACCGGTCAATACAGTAGTCAGCGTGTTGAGCGACAAATTCTCTTTTTGGGCCTTCCCTTGGAACGAGGGAGACTATGAGCAAACTATCACGGAACCGGAAACCATGGATTTCATGGTACTGCGCAAGGGTGCCCACCAAATCGGCGGCATCACGATGGAAGTGGGAGAAAGTGCCAACAAAATCAAGAACGACACCACATGGATCAGTTTTGCCACCCCATTCCCCGAAGGGGTCACACCGGTGGTCATTGCCAATGTGTTGTCACGCTATAAGGCATATCCCTACGTAGTCAAGGTTTGCGACATCACAAACAAAGGTTTCGCCGTCAAACTGGCCCGTCAAGCCGCTGTGGACGAAACAACCAGCACTTTTGCCGGACAAGACATCTTTTACGTGGCAGCCACGCCGGGAACCGCCAAGATGGATGACGGCAAGATATTGACCGTAGGCCGCAGCACGGAAGACAAAGTGGACGGACGGCGTGCCCGTGATGTCAATTTTGTCGATGAGTCCGGCAACGCCGTGGCCTTGTTCAACCCTGTCATGCTGTTTGGCCCCCAGACCAACAACTATGATTGTGCCTCCGTATACCGGATTAGCAGTGACCTCACGGATGAAGACAACGTGGACGTTGAGAACGTGCCCGCTACCACGGGTGTGAAAATCATCCGCCAAAAGGACAAGACCAACGAAACAATCAAAGAAATAGACAACGCCACCAACAATGGCGATTTCATGGGTTGGATAGCCATCAGTACTCCAAAGGAGGGTGAATCAAATATCCAAGGCACGATTGCAACCGCCCCGTTCAAAGTTTCCGTACGCGACGGCCATGTCATCGTAGACGGTACTGACAATTACCGGATTTACGCCATCAGCGGCCAACAGGTATCCCGTACGGTACGCCTTTCAAGAGGCATTTATGTGGTAAAAGCCGGAAACCATTCTGTCAAGGTCATGGTTCCATAACCTTCCACAAGGATTTCCGCAAGGCATTCAACGGCATTACTATAATATCAACAGTTCGCCCCCGAACGGCATATCCGGCCATTCGGGGGCGAATTGTTTTTCCGATTTATATTGACATTCCACGAAACGACAACACCTTTTAAAAGGAAATACAATCAGCTATGAAATAATGGTTTATGGGCATAAAGAAATTAGCATTCCGTTCTGCGCCAAACGAAAAATCAATCTCAGCCGAATGATTTTCCATTCTGCGCCAAACGATTTTCGGCTTTCAGCCAAACGAAAGGGAGCTTTCCTACATCCTTACATGCTGAAACCCACAGGACACATTTCCATGTCTAAAGTGCCATAAAAAAGGGGCACCTTCTCACGAAGACACCCCTCCATAATTAATTTAATTTCAACATAATAATATGAAAGAATTCATATCATTATAACGGACGGATTACGTAAGTAAAGTTGTAATCCTGATAAGGCATGCGGTACTGTTCGAGCGGAATAGCCCCCCAACTGTTCACACAAGCCAATCCACGTTGACGCGCAGCCAACTTGACCACACTGAAATCACGGGGTGTCAAGTCGCCGGAATGGCTCTGGTGGGCATTCTTATCCCAACCGTCATCCAAATCCGAAGCCAGATAGTTCAACGTGCTGCATTCCATCGGAGCGAAAGAATAGAACTCCAATCCCTTGCCGTTCTCATCCTTCACCTGCCAATAGCGCACCTCGGTCTTGTTTCCGCTTTCCTGCGGACGCACATAGCCCCAATACTGGTCGGCCACCTTCGCATCGTACACACCTAAACGGTCTCCGTGGTTACGGTCGATGTAATTCTCACCCGGTCCCTTTCCGTAATAGGTCAGCATATTATAGGCTTTCGGCATAACCAACTGCATACCGTAACGCATCAGCTCCGGCTTGTGCTTGGCATCCTTGTTTACCGTCATGGCCTCGTTGACCATCAATTCACCAACCGGAGTCAACGTATAAGTCATCGTCAACGTAGCCTCTACCGACGGCATTTCATATACCACTTCTACACCCTTTTCGGCTTTGCTTTCGTCTTCCACCACCTTGAACGACTTCATCTTCATTTCAGGGTTCTTCCAAGCATGCAACTTACGTTGTGCACCTGCCCCATAGTCGTTATCGGTCGGCGCACGCCAGAAATCGGGCGTAATGGCATAGCCTTCTTCCAACATGGGCTTCCCGTCCACGTCAAGGTAATCAATCCAACCGTTCCAATGATTGAAAGTAACGGAAGTGCGGCCTGCCGTCAAAGTAACCCATGCCGACTTTTCTTCTTTTTCCACCTTTCCGGCATCATGTTTCCCGGGAGTAGCAGCCAACACAGTTTCCATCGTCTGGAACTCATACGGGTTCACCACGAACTGTTCGCGTGCCACGGCATAACCGGCATCAAGCATCGGTTCTGCTTTCTTCAGCACGAAGTCAAGGTTCAACACCACTTCGCCTTTCACGTCCGCAGGCAGGCTGTAGCCATCCAGTTTTACCACACGTTTCTGCTGTGCCGGCACATCAAGCGTATTCCGCCCGTTGGCCAATACCTTTCCTTCCGCCTCCAACGTCCAATGCAATTCCACATCATCGAGCGACGTGAAGAAATTCTCATTGTAAACCTCTACCTCACCGGCTTTCAAATCTTTGGCCGTAGCCCAAATGCTTTGGTAGTAATAGCGTACCTCATTGGCATGTGGATTCGGTTTACGGTCAGGATTGACAATACCGTTGTTATTGAAATTATGGTCACTGGTGGGATAACGTCCGAAGTCGCCCCCGTAAGCGTATATCGTCTTACCCTGCTTGTTCTTCACACGCAAGCCTTGGTCCACGAAGTCCCAGATGAAACCACCCTGATACTTCGGGTATTTGCGTATCATGTCCCAATATTCCTTGAATCCCCCCATGGAGTTACCCATGGCATGAGCGTATTCGCACTGTATGAGCGGACGGGGATTATCGCCTTTCGAATACCATTCACAGCCACCGTAATCGTAATACATCGGACAGAAAATATCTGTCTTGCCGTTCTGTCCGGCCTGTTCGTACTGGCACGGACGGCTTGGGTCGTAAGCCTTCACCAAATCATAGGCCTTCTCGAAGTTGGGACCATAACCAGCCTCGTTACCCAAGCTCCAGAATATGATGGAAGGATGGTTCTTGTAAATCTTGATATTGCTTTCGTTACGCTCCAAATGTGCCTTCTCATAAGTCGGCTCCTTGGCCAAAGTCTTGTCGCCATAGCCCATTCCGTGGCTTTCGATATTGGCTTCGGCCACCATATAGATACCGTAGATGTCGCAAAGTTCATACCAACGGGGATCGTCGGGATAATGACAGGTACGCACGGCATTGATGTTCAGTTCCTTCATCAAACGGATATCTTCCAACATGCGGTCCATCGACACCACATAGCCCGTCACCGGATCGAGTTCGTGACGGTTGACTCCTTTGAACAACACTGGCTGCCCGTTCACCAACACCTGGGCGTTCTTGATTTCCACTTTGCGGAAACCTACGCGCTGCGGCACAACCTCGGCCACCTGCTTGCCGTCCATCAAGGTAGTATATAAAGTATAGAGGTTCGGCGTCTCGGCAGTCCACTTCAAAGGATTTTTGATATCGAAGTTTACTTTTACTTCACCGTTTCCTCCGACTTTAGCCGTCTGTGCAGCCACTTCTTTTCCCTCCTTGTCTTTCAGAGAGAATATCACGGTCTCACCCTTGGCCCTGACGGCATTCAGTTTCACCTCCAGCGTCCCGTCCTGATAATTGTTCACCAAATCAGGCGTAATGAATAAGTCGGCAATGTGAGCCTCCGGACGAGCATAGAGATACACTTCACGGGCAATTCCCGTAAAACGCCAGAAGTCCTGGTCTTCAAGATATGAACCGTCGCACCAACGCATCACCTGCATGGCAATCAGGTTCTCCTTGCCCGGCGTGAGGTACTTCGTCAGGTCGAATTCCGCCGACACTTTGCTGTCTTCACTGTATCCCACGAACTTGCCATTCACCCATACCATCAGGTTGGACGTAGCCGAACCCACGTGCAGGTAAATCCGCTCACCTTTCCAATCGGCAGGCACGGTCACCATCTTACGGTATGAACCCGTATAATTGTTACGCTCTTCCACAAAAGGCGGTTCGGGTCTGAATTGTGTTCTCCATGGATAACCATTGTTGCTGTAAATGGCATCTCCGTAACCATTCAACTCCAAAATGCCGGGTACGGGAAAGTCCGTCCACTGCGAATCATCGTACTTCAGGGAATAGAAGTCGCGAGGGGCTTTGTCGTGGTCATTGGAAAAATTGAATTTCCACTTGCCTTCCAACGACAGGTAACGTTCCGACCGGGCTTTTTGGTCAGCCTTTGCCAGATTCTCTGTCTCGTACGCGAAAAACACCGCACGCGGAGCCATGGTGTTTACTTCGTTCACCTCGGGATCCAACCACCAAGGTTTGTCTTTTTGCGCACTAGCCGAGAGAGCGGCCAGACAAGCACAAGAAAACATCAATTGTCTAAACATGGTACATTTTTTTATTGCGTCACAGACGCGGTTAGTTAATCATTTAGAAACTGCCTACAAAGATACTTCTTTTGTTCTATTTTCATACTAAAATACAAAGTTTTTGCTAAAATATTACGTGTTCGCATCAAGATTTATTAACTTTGGAGGGTAAAACCTAATCATTAGTGGAAAAAACAACTAAAATATCATGAATACTGATTTTTCACAACCGTTCAATCCAGAGGCTTACGCACCATCCGCCAAGACGGACACACGGTTCCGGTGTTGCGTGGAGAAAGGGATGCCGTGGCTCTATGGCATCATCTTTCCTGTCATTCTCGGCCTTTGTCTGTACACTTACGAGAAAGAAACCCTTTTCCGGATACAAGAACTCAACCTCTTCTTGCCGGACAGTACTTTCTATCATACACTCGCGGCATATCCGGGCGGCACATTGCAATGGGCATCCTGTTTCCTCACCCAGTTCTTTTATTATCCGGCTGTGGGGACAGCCTTTCTCGCAGCCGTTTGGATCTGCATTTGCTTCGTCATGCGCTCGGCCTTCCGGCTGTCCCCCTCGTGGAGCTTTCTTCCCGCTTTGGTTCCGGCAGCCCTGTTGGCCGGTATCGTGGAGATGGGTTATTTCATTTACTACATCAAATTACAAGGTTATTTCTTCACGGCCTCCCTTGGCATATTGGCGGCCCTGTCAGCCGTATGGGTTTTCAGCCGTACAGCTCACCGGCGTCCATATTGGGGTTATGCGTGGCTGACCGTATGGCTCCTCGCCGGTTATCCTTTATTCGGGGCATACGCATTGGCCGGCACGGCCTACATGTTGGCGCTCTGTTGGCGTATGCCGGGCACATTATATAAGCACCGTGTCATCCCTACGGCATGGGGACTGTTGCTGCTCGCCGGAGTGCCCCTTGCGGCATGGCATTTTTATAGCCAAACGGCCATCAGCGAAATCTACACGGCCGCCTTGCCAAGTTTCGATGCGGGTGGAAAAGTATTCACAGACTATCGCATACCTTATTATATATTGTTCCTCCTGCCACTAGCGGGTGCCGTCATCTATGATTACGTACCGGCCATAAAGAAATACCCCCTCATCCTCTTGGTTCACTTGCTCGTATGGACAGCTACCGCATGGGGATTGAAAAAGGCGTGGTATGTGGATGAGAACTTCCGTAAGGAACTGCTGATGGCACGTGCCATAGAGGAAGAAGACTGGGAACAGGTGCCGGCCATCTTCCTGGGCGGAACGGCAGAGCCTACCCGCCTGATGGTCATGAACAAGAACCTGGCTTTGTTCCGCCTCGGACGGGCGGGTGACGAAATGTTCCAATACCGCGAAGGGGGCGCACGTCCCAATGCCCCGTTCCTCGTACGGTTGGCCCACGTAGGCGGTAAAGCTTTGTACTATCACTACGGGCAGGAAAACTATTGCTACCGTTGGTGTATGGAAGACGGGGTGACCTACGGGTGGCGGACGGAATACCTGAAATACATGGCCAAAACTTCTATCGCGGGCGGCGATTACAAAGTGGCACGCAAATACATCGACATGCTTAAACGTACCCTTTTCCATAAAGGTTGGGCTGAAAAATACGAGGCTTATCTTGACCACCCGGAACAGATACGGAAGAGCAAAGAGTTTGCACCGATTATCCGCCTGTTGCCTAAGGAAGACAAGCTTAACTCGGACCTGAACGTCATCGAAATGTTCCTGCTGAAGACCTTTGCTTACGGCGAAAGCAACGACCCACTCTACCAGGAACAGACCTTGATAGCGGCCTTGCAAATGAAAGACATCGACCTGTTCTGGCCCCGTTTCTTCCAATATGCCACCCTGCATAACGGAGCACCCATGCCGCGCCATTATCAGGAAGCCGCCTACCTGTATGGCCACCTGGAAAAGAAGGTAGATATCAGCCACATGCCTTTCGACCAGGAAGTGAAAGACAGTTACCAACGGTTTATGGAATTCACCCAACAATGCGCCGGTATGACGGAAGCACAAATGGCGGAAGCCTTCCGGCCTCAGTTCGGCAACACTTTCTATTATTTCTATTTTTTAGTCAACGGATTACAAACCTACTAACCATGAATGCTATCTTCAAATATCTCGGCTGCGCAGTGATGGCCGCCGTTTTGTACGGCTGCACACCCCGTGTGCCCGAAACTTACACCGACAACCGCGAACTGCCGGACATCTATCCGGACTATACGGAAGTGACCATCCCTTCCAACATCGCCCCCTTGCATTTTATAGTGGACGAAGAAGCGGATGCCTATATCACGCGCATCAGCTACAACGGAAAAAAATGGGTCACGGACAAGCGTGAGGTCACCCCAGGGATTTCCCTTTGGCGCGACATGTTGGAAGCAACCCAAGGAAAGACTATCGGCATAGAAGTTTTCGTGGAACACGATGGCCAATGGACACGCCACCAACCGTTTCAAATCCATGTGGCCGAAGAGACGATAGACCCCTACCTCTCCTACCGCCTCATCAGTCCTTCGTATGTCACTTACCGGGACTTGACCCTCAACCAACGTGATTTGACCAATTTCGATGAAAGCGTCATTTACGGCAACATGATGAACACCGACGTGGAACATGCACAATGTATCAACTGCCATTCTTACCAGAACTACAATCCCCGGCGTATGCAGTTCCACGTGAGGGAAGACCGTGCCGGAACAGTCATCGCATACGACGGTACATTGGTCAAAGCCAACCTGAAAACGGATTCGCTCATCTCGGGCGGGGTATATCCCGCCTGGCACCCGACAGAAAAACTCATCGCCTATTCGGTCAACCAGACCGGGCAAACGTTCCACACACGCGACCTGCAGAAAGTAGAAGTGCAAGACATGCGTAGCGACCTGATACTTTA
Organism: Paraprevotella sp.; assembly: GCF_986071375.1. Lineage (NCBI taxonomy): Bacteria > Pseudomonadati > Bacteroidota > Bacteroidia > Bacteroidales > Prevotellaceae > Paraprevotella > Paraprevotella sp. The sequence continues at coordinate 39,629 of NZ_CFQRNQ010000010.1, forward strand.
CGACGTGGAGAAAAACGAAGTGACGCGCATCCCGGGCGATGCCGATGAACTGGAAGTGTTCCCGTGGTGGAGCCCGGACGGTAAATACCTTTATTATGCTTCAGCCCGCTTCATACGCAAGGACACGGCAGAGAACTTGGACAATGAAACCATCTTGCGCTATAAGGAAATCAAATACAATCTCTTCCGGAGAAGCTTCGACCCCGCCAACCGCCGGATAGGTCCGCCCGAATTGGTATTCGACGCGGCCGCACGCGGAAAGAGCGCCACGTTGCCGCGCATATCGCCCGATGGACGCTACCTGATGTTCACGCTCGGGGCGTTCGGCGTGTTCCACATCTGGCACAAAGACGCAGACCTCTACCTGATGGACTTACGTATACGCCAAGTACGTCCAATGGAGGAGATCAACTCCGACGACGTGGAAAGCTACCACTCGTGGAGCAGTAACGGACGGTGGGTGGTCTTCAGCAGCCGGCGTTACGACGGGAACTACACACGGCCTTTCATTGCCTACATAGACAAGGACGGCAAGGGGCGCAAACCTTTCGAGTTGCCGCAGGAAGTGCCCGACATGCACCGGCGTTTCATGCGGAGTTACAACATCCCGGAATTCATGGACGGGCCGGTCGAGGTTACCCCGCAAGAATTCGCTTCGCTCATCAGGGGCACCGAAGCGCGGCCTGCACGGCAAAGGAATTAGACACGATAAAAACCTATTAAAAAGTAATGAGAAACAAAACAATCAAAAGCCTGCTGCTCCCGATGCTATGCTTCATAGCGGCAAACGGACAGGCACAAGGCACACTGGAAGACTACCGGAGGGCATATTCCCTCTACGGGAAGTTCAATGCCACACAGGTATATAACGACCCGGCAGACATACGGTGGGACGGAAAGACTGCATTCCACTACTCTGTCTATACGCCGGAAGGGACAGACTATTACGTAGGCAAAGTCACGGGAGACGTGAAAACGGCTGACGTAAAAGCTATTCACATGAAAGCCTTGGCGGAACTGCTTTCCCGCGAGACCGGAAAGGACATCCCACGGAACACGCTAAGACTGTCACGCTTGAATGTGGACGAGAACCAACCCACGTCCGTATCCTTTGAATTCGACGGTTACAAATGGGAAGTCGAAGAAGCTTGCACGGCCGGACTACGGTTAGGCAGCAAAGAAGCCCTTCCGCCCAAGGATCCGTGGCGAAAACCGCGTCACTGGATGGAAGTGGACGATGAGAAAGGGGCAGCACCAGTAGTCTCGCCCGACGGGAAACGGCAAGCCTATATCAAGAATGACAATGTATACGTCAGCGACCGGGACGGCCGCCACGAACGGGCGTTGAGCAACGACGGGACAGCCGGCAATTACTATTCCAGTTGGCTCAAATGGAGCCCGGACGGCAGATACGTATGTGCCAACAAGATACGTCCGGCTCAGAAACGGTATGTATATTACGTGGAAAGCTCGCCCAAAAGCCAGCTCCAACCCATCCTTCACCAACAGGAATACGCCAAGCCGGGCGACGAACTGCGCTTCAAGGTGCCTTGCATATTCAACGTGGAAACAGGACAGGCCGTCATTCCGTCTACCGAACTCTTCGACCGACAGTACGACTTGTACGGCCCGGAATGGAAAGAGGACGGAAAAGCCGTAACTTTTGAATACAACGAACGCGGACATAAAATATACCGTGTATTGGAACTCAATGCGGAAACCGGCAAGGTGCGCACACTCGTGGAAGAGAGCAGCCCCACTTTTGTCAATTACAGCCGCATGTTCCGCCACATTCTGAAAGGCGGAAAGGAAATGATATGGATGAGCGAACGCGACAACTGGAACCACCTCTACATGATTGACATGGAGAAAGGCAAGGTGATCCGGCAAATCACAAAAGGCGACTGGGTGGTGCGCCGCGTGCTCAAAGTGGACGAAGACAACCAAGTGATTTATTTCACGGCCAGTGGCGTAAATCCCAAAGAAGACCCTTACCATGTACATTATTATAAAATAAACATGGACGGCAAGCAAATGACTTGCCTCACTCCCGAAGAGGGCAACCATTCGGCGGTATTCAACGAAGATTACACCCTGTGGATTGACAAATACTCCACTGCGGAACAGGCACCCGTCACCGTGCTGCGCACGGCACAAGGCGAAAAGACAGAGGGACGGACATTGGCACAAGCGGATTTAAGCAAAATCAAATCGGCCGGATGGACTGCCCCCGAAATCTTCACCGCTCCCGGACGGGACGGCATGACACCGATGTGGGGCATCATCCAACGTCCGACCAATTTCGACCCGCAAAAGAAATATCCGGTCATCGAATACATCTATTCCGGCCCCGGAGATGCCTACACGCCCAAAAGCTTCCTTTCTTACAACGGATACACGACGGCATTGGCCGAACTGGGATTCATCGTCGTGCAGCTCGACGCCATGGGGACGTCCTATCGCGGAAAGAGGTTTGAAGAAGTGTGCTACAAGAACCTGAAAGATGCCGGTTTCCCCGACCGTATCCAGTGGATCAAGGCGGCAGCGGAAAAGTACCCCTATATGGACAGTACCCGTGTGGGGATATACGGTTGCTCTGCCGGAGGACAGGAAGCCTTGGCCGCCGTACTTTTCCACCCGGAATTCTACAAGGCATCCTACTCCAGTTGCGGTTGCCACGACAACCGGATGGACAAAATCTGGTGGAACGAACAGTGGATGGGCTATCCGGTGGACAGCAGCTACATCGCTTGCTCCAACGTGGAAAACGCCCACCGGCTGACGCGCCCGCTGATGCTCGTGGTAGGAGAAATGGACGACAACGTGGATCCGGCTTCCACCATGCAAGTGGTCGATGCCCTCATCAAAGCCGACAAGGATTTCGAGTTGGTGGTCCTGCCGGGCGTAAGGCACAGCATGGGCGAAAGCTACGGGGAACACAAGCGTTTTGATTTCTTCGTAAAAGAACTCATGGGCGTGGAACCGCCGAAATGGGATGAACTAAAACAAAAATGAAAAAACTTTCATACGCATACAGCCCGCCGGAATCCGGCGGGCTGTATGCGTATGAAAGCCATAGGATTACGCATCCAACAAAGTTTCCAACTTGTACGAAACAGGTTCGGAAGTTTGGTCAAACATCCCACTAAAACTTAAATCCTCATCTATTTGTGGCCAATGAATACCACACGGCGAAAGATAAAAATCTTCCCGTTGAGCCTTCGTGGCATTTGCCAAACGCGGCCAATCAGCAAATGCGTACGACGCGACCTTTCCTTCTGTCGATTCAGCATAAACACAATTATCATCCGTCCATACTCTTTTTACTTCCAAATTCATGAAAACCTCCTTTCACCTTTGTTTAAAAAAAGATTGCCAACGCTCTTTAATAATTTCCGTATTCTCTATGATTACAGATTCTATCAAGGCTATCTCATGCTTTTTAAATCCGTGATTACAAATTTGTTCTAAAGGTTCTATATTATACTTCGCTTCATGTCCATCTTTAATGACATGCACATGAATAGGTTCATGGTCATCTGAATAAAACAGAAAACGAAATCCAAATATGACAAATAACGTTGGCATAATTTCAAATTTTCACAAATATAGAAAGGAGTAATCAAAATAACAAATACTTCTTTACCATACCTTTCAAGATTGTATATATTTAACGGTCAAAAACAAAAATGGTATTGAAAGGACATGGATAAACGGAGGTTACCGAAGTACCCTTTGCGTTTCTATCCTGCCTCTCGTTTTTGCCGCAAACCGGAAAATCATTGTGCTTTGATTGGTTTTCCACCTTGCGGTAATTGTTTTTGTTTCCTTTGCTTGTCTTTCCAAGCCCCTCCCTCCATACAGGAATATATATTGGAAAATCCATTCGCATCCTTCATACTTATTGGTTAACAGTCTGTTAAGGTGAACTTTCATGGTGTGTAGAGTTCACGTGGCATTCACCGTAAGTGGTAGGTGGATACCGTTGGGGATGCCTGCCCCTGAAGGATGCCTGAAAGATGAAACCTGTTTTTGCAAACTTCTGGTGTTGGTTATTTGTAAAGATGTCGCAGCCTTATTTTAGCCCATCCGCCTGTTGTAAGATTGGATTTACCATTAACGTGGCGTTAAGTGGAGAAAATACGGTACTACCAAAATTACCAAACGCCTGGAAATGAGGCGTTAATATCTCGTTAACGGCGTTACTAAAATCGGTAACGAAAAAATACGGTCGTTAACATTGCCATTCCGAAATTTTGTGATTATTTTGCCTCCGAATCTCACGCGGGTGGTCGGACAAACAGAGAGCACGACGGCGAAACCTGCAAAGGGTATAATTAAAAAAAACAAATGTTATGAAGAAGAAGTTCCTCGCGCCCGTATTAGGCGCTGTGGTGTTAGGCTTGTCGGCCTACACGGGGTATCGCACGTATGATACGTACCATGAAGTGAGTGAAAGTGATTTGTTGTTGGCGAATGCGGAGGCGTTGGCAACCGATGACGAAGGTGGTGGAGGCTTGTCTCAATGCCAAGGTCCACAGTTGTACGATGAAGTGGGTACAAGCGTAGGAGAAAAAGTTGTCCGTACTCATTGGGGATATGGATTGGATTTTGTACAGACTTTCAAATTGTACAGATGCTATGCTATAGGAAACGGAAATTTAGGCGGCCAAAATTATATCTATGAAACAGAGCCCGTAAGCAGCGAGTATAAGGCATGTGAAGGTAACCAAAAACACAATAGTCTTTTGGATTGAAGTTTATGGAATATTATAAGAAAATCATGTGTATGGCATGCTTAGGATTGTCTCTGTCGTGCCAAAGCACAAAAGTAAATACGGTGGGGGACGAGATAACCGTAGAATACCAAGATGGCATTTTGAAGACCTCTTCTTTCTTGAAGGATTATAGAATCGTGTTGTTAAAAGCTCCTAACAACGATGCCATTATCAAATATATAGACCGTTTGCTTTTTGCCGAGAACCGCATCTTCGTAGTAGACCAAATATCAAATAAGATTCTGGCTTTCGACGGAAATGGCGAGTTCCTTGCTTCAACAGCCCGAATGGTGGGAAAAGGCCATAATGAATATATTCGCATCGTTGATGCCGCCATAGACGAGAAAGGCCATAAACTTTACGTGCATTGCGACGCTCCATACCAAATAATGGTGTTCGACTTCAACCTGAAGTTAGAGAAAATATTCCCGATGGAATATTATTTGAATGAAATGGCCATGGACGGCAATTACATTTACGGCTTGCGCCACAACAGCATGGACGATTCCGGATATGAAATCATCTCTATCGCCAAAGACAGTTTGGCTTCTTCCCCCAATATCGTATTGTCAACCCCAATATCCGTCAGGGGGAGAAAGGCTATGGGGAAATCCATGGTTTCAAATCAAGGCTGCATATATGCAAGCATCCCTTTTGATAATAAGATCTGCAAGCTCAAAGACGGGAAAGTAACCGAAAGTTACATTATCGATTTTGGAGGGCAAGGACTGCCGAACCGTCCCATTGAAAAGGACATGTCTCCGGAAACTTTCGACAGGCTGTACTCCGATACGCATTGGAGCATGGTCAACATGAGCGGTTCCGATTCACTCATGTTGTTCAACACGAATAGGTCTACCCAATTCATATTGAATCAAAAAAATAAAAAATGCCATGCTTATGGAGAGATATATAATGACATGTTGCCTTTTTCCAATTCTTATATCACACCATCGCAAGGACTGGAGAACGGCATGGCATATGAAATAGAACCGGAAATCTTACTCAAATACTCGAAACACGCGGAACAGAACCACGAAAGTATCGATCCTGCACTTTTAAATATAATCCAACAAACAACTCCTGACGGAAACCCTCTAATCATATTGTGGAGTTTTAAATAGCACTAAAATTACGGGATAAAGGTACATTGATGTATCTTTAACCCGTAATTTACCTTATACAATTTATTACAAAAGAGTTATCTTCAACTTATTCCCCTCCGGCGTGTCCGAACTGTTGCCATACATGATTTCGTACTCGCCGGGAACCACGCGCATCGTGTTCGTGGACGTGTCGAAGAACTCGAAAGCTTCGGGGGACAGTTCGATGGAAACCCTACGGCTCTCGCCCGCCTTCAGTTCCACACGGCGGAAACCGCGAAGACTCTTCAACGGACCACCCGTGTCGCCCACCTTACGGACGTAAACCTGAACCACCTCGGCACCGTCACGCTTGCCCGTGTTCTTCACCTGAGCCGTGAACTTCACGCCCTCGCCCGCTTCCACGGAAGACTTGCTCAAACGGCCTTTGGAGATGGCGAACGTGGTATAACTCAAACCATAGCCGAAGGGGAAGAGAGGTTTCTCCGTCATGTAACGGTAAGTGCGACCCTTCATGCTGTAATCTTCAAAGTCGGGAAGCTGCTCCGTGTTCTTGTAGAACGTCACGGGCAACTTGCCACTGGGATTGAAATCACCGAACAGCACGTCGGCCACGGCCAAACCTCCGGCCTGACCCGGATACCAGGCCTGCAAGATAGCATCACACGATTCCAATTCTGGTACCAAGGCCACGGCTGAACCCGAACAGTTGACGAACACCACTTTCTTGCCTGCCGCCTTCAACGCCTTCAGGATGTCGCGCTGCACCTGGGGCAGCTCGATCGAAGTGCGGTCGCCTCCGGCAAAACCCGGGCAATATACAAAATACTTGTCTTCCCCTTCCAAATTGGGAGATATACCACCAACAAAGATAATCGTTTCAGCATCCTTTACACGTTCGACCACTTCGGTTGGAGGAATCTGCCGGTGCACTCCGATGTCAAACTTCAGCAATGCCTCGGCACCGGCCTGCATGTATTCAATTTTAATTTCATAATCCTTTCCGGCAACAGCCTCTAATGTATATTCCCGTTTTGCACTGGAGTGTTCCCCCCAATAATCAATAACTTTCTCACCGTTCACATACACGCGGTAGCCGTCATCTCCTTCTATGGCCAACGTATACTTGTCCGAAACTTCCGGACGGAAAGTACCCTCATATACCGCCGTGAAGTTTTCCAATCCCACTCCAGACGTAAACACCGTATGGCCCCCATTGCTCAAACTGATAGGAGACGGCAACTCTTGGGTGGCCGCAACCTCCCCCCGCATCTCCATATTATTCCAATACTTTGCTTTCATGCCGGGCCGACCGTCATGGGATACCTTATTATAATAGGAATCAAACACATGGTTGTCCAACAGCTCGCAACCTTTCTCGTACGGCACATTGCCAACCTCCATACGGATACCCTCCAGAATGGTATAGGTATGTGCCGGCACTCCCTTGTAATTTCCCCATTGCATGACGGAATCCACGGCATTCGGCCCCATCACGGCAATCTTTCCGACGTCGCCCTTGTCTAACGGCAGGATACCGTTGTTATGCAACAGCACCATGGACTTGCGCGTAACGTCCAACGCCATTTGGCGGTGCATATCACAATCCACTGTATCGATGCTGATACGGCTCCAAGGTACAAGCGCATCGTCGTCCATCTCGCCCAAAGCAAAACGGGCTTCCAACAGGCGGCGAAGGCTGGTGTCGATGCGATGTTCCGTAATCAACCCTCTTTCTACCGCCTCGTCCAAATGGGCATATTCCACGCCACATTCCAAATCCGTCCCGTTGATAACGGCTGAAGCACTGGAGGTAGCTGCATCAGGATGGGTTTCATGGCGCCCCTGATAGAAAAAATCGCTGATGGCACCACAGTCGCTTACCACCAAATGCTTATACCCCCACTCATCCCGCAATATCTGTGTGAGCAACCTATTGCTTCCACAACAAGGTTCTCCCTCAAAACGCTGATAGGCACACATGACTTCTTTCACGTCCGCCTCTTGCACCAACGCCTTGAAAGCCGGAAGATACGTTTCCCATAAGTCACGTGGCTCCAGATTTTCCACATCGAAAGAATGGCGCTTGGCCTCGGGACCGCTGTGCACAGCATAATGCTTGGCACAAGCGTGTGTCTTGTCATACTTGGCATCAGCCGGCCCTTGCATGCCCTGGACTACCGCCACGCCCATACGGGTGGTCAAGTAGGGGTCCTCCCCCCAAGTTTCCTGTCCTCGTCCCCAACGCGGGTCGCGGAAAATGTTCACGTTGGGATTCCAAAACGTCAATCCTTCGTTGCCCCGTCCGTAACGGCCATGGCGACGGGCATCATGGAATTTGGCACGCCCCTCATCACTCACCGTCACATAAATATCTTCTATCAGCTTGTCGTCGAACACGGAAGCCATCCCCATCGTAATGGGATAAACCGTAGCCAAACCGTTACGGGCCACCCCGTGCAACGCCTCGCTCCACCAATTATAAGGCTTGATGCCCAAACGCTCCACGCCGGGAGACTGGTTTTGCATCAACGAGATTTTCTCTTTCAACGTCAACCGCTTCAACAAATCGTCCGCACGTTCCTGCGGCGACAAATCAGGATTTTTGTAAGGTTCGTCCTGCGCCGGAGAGGACGTAGCCGCCATGACTCCCACACAGAAAGCAAAAACAAATTTTCTCATGCTTATATCGTTTACTATTCAACACATCAAATACATTGTGTACTCTATATCCTCTCTCTGCTCAAAGTCCTACTGTTTCCCGGAATTTGATATCTTCGGAAGAAGCTCCCACCATAAAGGTATATTCTCCCTTAGGAGTGACAAACTTGCGCTCCTGCTCATCCCAATAACGCAAATCCTTCTTCGGTACACCGACCGTCACTTTGGACGTTTTGCCTTTCTTTATATGTACCCGCTTAAAACCATGCAACTGCTTAAGCGGCATGTATGTGCCGGTTTCCGGATACTTCACATATACTTGTGCCACCTCATCGCCATCATACTTCCCGGTATTGGAAACTTCAAAGCTGACTTTCACCGTGTCTCGCGCCACACTCACTCCCTTGCTCTTGTAACGGAACTTGGTATAACTCAAACCGTAACCGAACTCATACAAAGGTTGGCCTTCAAAATACTGGTAGGTACGTCCCTTCACGGAATAATTGTCAAAAGCCGGAATCTCATCCAAAGAATTATAATAGGTGAGAGGCAAACGGCCGCCCGGGTTATAATCACCGAATAAAACCTCTGCCACAGCATTTCCGCCCTGCTCACCGGGGTACCATGCGTTGAGAATGGCCGGGACATTCTCGTCCATCCAGTTTACGGCCAGGGAACTTCCGGCCACCAATACCACCACCGTGTTCGGATTGACCTTATAAAGTTCCTTGATAAACTCCTGTTGGTCTATCGGCAGTTCCAAAGTGAAACGGTCCTGTCCCTCTCGTTCTATGGACTTATTGATGCCCAACACAGCCACCGTCACATCGCACTCTGCCGCTACCTTACCGGCATCGCCATAACGAGCCAATACGTTTTTTTGCGAACCGGCCGAAGGAGCTTTCCAATACAATCCGGCAAAACAGTCCCCGCCATTGTCAAAGTACTCCACGCGCAAATCGTATGTTTTTCCGGCCTCCAACTTTATCATGGCTTCATCCATCTGCACGCTATGCTCGGTCCAAGCGTCTATCACCTTCTTGCCGTCTACATACACCCGGCAACCGTCGTCCGACTTCATCCCCAACGTGTACACTCCTGACACGATAGGTTTCAACTGTCCCGTCCACCGGATAGACATAGGTGCTTCAGGTTGGAAACGGTCGGGCTTGTGCACCGGGTCATAAAGCAACTCTTCTTCCATCCGGACAGAAGCCTCACCGGACAAGCTATTGTTCCGGTAATATTCCACTTTCAAGCCCTCGGGGAAATAGGTTTTCGTCACCGGTTCAAAATCTTCGCTGGCGGAAACCCAAGGAGCATAAGCGACCTTGAAACCGTATTCTTCCGCATACTGCTTGATTCCGTCGAGAATCGTCACCGGCTCATTCTTCGGCGTACCGCTGTAATCCCCGAACTCGCAATGCCCCGCACTGATGCCTACAACAGCTATGGATTTTACCTTTTTGGGATTCAACGGTAAAAAGTTATCTTTGTTTTTCAGCAACACCATACTTTGACGTGCTGCCTCCAAAGCCAAATCCTGATGGGCCTTGCAGCCTACCACGGACGGTTCTATCTGGTTATATGGGTTCTGTGACGGGTCGTCAAACAATCCCAACATCATACGTCCCCGGAGAATCCGGTAAGCAGCGGAATCTATGTCCGCTTCGCTCACCATATATTGCCGGTAAGCCTTCAACAGCCCTTCTCCATACACCTGATTACCGCATTCCAGATCCAACCCGGCTTTAACGGCCAATGTTGCGGCCGCCTCACGGGTCTTCACATAATGGTGCTTGGTAATCATCCATTCAGGTGCACTACAATCCGAAACAATATAACCATTAAATCCCCAATCTCCACGCAACACATTCTTTATCAAATAGGTATTCACCGTACAAGGTACATCGTTCACGGCATTGTAGGCCATCATGATAGATTGCGCCTTTCCCTCCGTAATACAACGTTCAAAAGAAGGCAAGTAATACTCTCTCAAATCACGCTCCGACACCTTGGCATTGCAACTCGAACGGTTGTGCTCTTCATTGTTCACCGCAAAATGCTTCGGGGTGGAAACCGTCTTCAGATACCGGGGATGATTGCCTTGCAAACCTTTCACGAAAGCCACTCCGAGCACCCCGCTCAAGTAGGGATCTTCTCCGTACGTCTCCGGCGTACGCCCCCAACGGGGGTCACGGGCCATATTGACCGTGGGCGACCAGAAAGTCAGCAAATCACTTGCTCCGGCTATCTGCTTTTTCCCGTATTCCAATTCTTTCCATCGTCCGCGCGCCTCGTCCGAAATGGCAGAAGATATGCGATACAATAACTCCGGATTCCACATGGCAGCCATACCTATGGCCTGCGGAAACACCGTGAAATCCCCAGGCCGCACGACTCCATGCAAAGCTTCATTGCCATGATTGTACTTATCTATCCCCAAACGCCCGATAGCCGGGGCATCATTGACCAACAAGGAAATCTTTTCTTCCACGGTCAAACGGGACAACAGATCCATGATACGCTCGTGTTGAGGCGCTTTCATATCTCTGAACAACTCAGTTCCTCCGTCTGTTTGCCCTGACAAAGGTAGGGCACACAAGGCCATGGAACAGCCGAATACTTTCAATACATTCATACTTGACAGTTTAATAGATTATTGTGTTAAAGGTTTTAGGTTGTAATTTCAAAATCATCATCTTATCGCCACAGGCCAACCGTACATCGCGCTCGGTAGCTTCCCTGTTCATGCAAAACACAAGGGTTTCCCCATCCGGATTCCGGAAGGCCAGCACGTCATTCCCCTTTTCCACTTTGAGCTTATGGGCACCCGGTTTCAAGAAATGGCTCAAATGTTTCAGCAAATAGAACTCCGGTGTATAGACAGCCTCCTTTGTAGAAGAAAGGACACGCACCAATGCGTTCTGTTTCCATCCCCACGAACTGGCTCCCTCATCCTGAAGCACCATATTAAAATACATATACGTATTCACGCCTCCGTCAAGATAAGTTTTAATCAAATCAAAGGTATGTTCGGCAGCCGCCCAATCGAAAGTACCGCTTCCACACTCGTTTTCCGTCTGCATCAACTGCATTTCAGGATATTTGTCATGTATCTCGCCCACAATGTCCTTGCCTTCCCACTGCAAACCGATGCCACGTACATAACGTGCCGCTGCCGTATCCTGCATCACGCGATCTAAATCAGCCATACGGTTGCAGTTGAACGTACCGAAATACAGTTCCACTTCCGGATGTTCTTGTGCAAAGAGCGGACCGAGATACCGGCCGATAAAGTTGGCCATTGAAGCGGGTGTCCAACTGCAATTCGGCCATTGGTTCTTGGTGTAAGGTTCGTTTTGGAACTGTAACAAAGAAATGTTTACTCCCTCCTTCCGATAGGCTTCCACAAACTTGGATTGATAAAGCGCGTATGCCTTCAGATACTCCGGCTGCTGAATGAGATGGTCGCCTTCCACCTCGTTCTCTTTCGTGAAATCATTATGGTCTCCCGGTGCCGTAGCATAATGCCGGGTGGCTTTCATCCACACCGGCGGCGTCCAAGGCGAAGTCCATAACCTAAGCTCCGGATTCTGCTTTAACGCGGCCTTCACGTATGGAATCATCGCCTGCTTGTCACGCTCTATGGTGAAATGCCGCATTTCAAAGTCTCCGGCCGTATCATTGCATGTATAATAATCACGGGCAAAATCGTTAGCCCCCATAGGAATACGCCCGTATGCAAAATGTATCCCTTCCGGAGCAAACAAAGCCTGCATGACCTCCTCCCGTTTTCCATCCGGCAACAACGCAAGGGCATCCCATCCAATCTCTCCGAAAGACCCGCCGAATCCGTCGAACGATTGTTCCCGTTCATCGGAAACCACAATGTCCGGCACCGCCCCATCCGCCGATTGCACTTCCACCACCGCTTGTTTCCAAAATTCCGTTTCAGACGTGGTATACACCTTTACCTCTTGTGTGCAAGCCAAAAGCCCGTAACTTGCCCACAGACAAATCCCTAATCGATAATTCTTTTTCATTTCACTATTTCAGTTAACATTTACTCATTGTTTTTCATCTCCAAAGAAGGAGGTACGTCTTCCGCCCCACTCCCCCATTCCATGTTGCATCGGTTTCCCATGACAAACTCAAGTTTACCTCCATTGACGATGTCTTCATGGCTAAACCAAGGTTTTGTCCAAACCTTCCCGTTCAACTTAGCCGACTGGATGTATTTGTTCTCTTCCGAACAGTTCCGGGCTATGATTTCCAGTGTCTTCCCATTGCTCAATTTCAGTTCTATGGAAGAGAAGAAAGGACTTCCGATATGATAAACCGGCAATCCGGGTGTTACCGGATAGAATCCCATCATGGAAAATACCACAAACGCTGAAAGACCTCCGCCGTCCTCATCGCCGGGCATCCCCATCAGGTCGTTGCGGAACCACTGATGTACCAACGAACGTATGCGATGCTGTGCCTTCCACGGAGCCCCGGCATAATTATATAAATAAGGTATATGCAAAGAAGGCTCGTTACCCATGGAATACTGCCCCACGTTACCCGTATGGTCGGGAAGCTGGGCATAAAACTCATACTTCGGCCGTCCTAACCACTCGTTGAAGGTGGCATCGAGATTCCGGACGAACGCCTCTTTTCCTCCCATCAGCTTCACCAAATCGCCTGCATTGTGCTGCACGTCCCAACGATATACCCAGGCATTGTTCTCGCCATAGTAATCCCGCGCCCCCATCCCTCCGGAGAAACGGTAGTCGAACGGTTCTATAAATTTGCCTTCTTTATCTTTGGGATGGAAAAATGAAGTTTGCGGATTAAACAGGTTACGGTAATTGTAAGAACAATCCAGATAATGTTTCGCCTCATGCTCCAAACCCAACGCGGCAGCCATGCGGGACAGGCACCATTGGTCGTAAGAGGTACCCAAGGTAACAGCCACCGCCTGCCGCTTTTCCCAAGAGTTTACTTCCGGCACGGTTTCCTTCTCGCCGGGACAGAGAGCCGGAATATATCCTTTCTCCATGTAGAAACTGTCCAACCACCCGGGAGCAGCGGAAGACCACGGTGCCAACGTTTTCTTCTCCAAGCTGTTTTTAGCATACGCGTACGCTTCCCGCAAATCGAAATCCCGGATACCCTTACACCATGCATCGGCCATGACCGACACACCGTGGTTACAATTCATTCGGCGCGAATCTCCCGTGATTTCCGGGAAATTCGGAAGGCAGTGCCGCCCGTCCGTCTCCGCCATCCTCAAAAAAGAACGAATCATATCCGTATGCTTAGGAGCATCAAGCAAAATACGCAGAGGATGTGCCGCACGGTAACTGTCCCAAACCCAGTCATCCGTATAATATGCGTGCCCGCCATCATCATGTACCTTGTTGTCATAGACGCTGAAATAACGTCCGTCCTCGCTTACGCAGACCGGACGCTCCAAACAACGGTACAAAGACGTGTAAAACACATGACGGTCGTTCTCCGTACCTCCAGAAATCCGAATCTTTCCCAGCTCTTCATTCCATATACGACGGCCTTCTTCAGCCACCGTCTCCAACTCAAATCCCGGTATTTCTCTCTTCAGGTTCTTCTTGGCCTGCTCCACACTGATATACGATACGCCATAACGGACGTTCAAAGAAGACAAAGCAGGACTCCAGGACAGTGCCACACAAATGTCGTCTCCTTCCGCCTTCCGTTTTTCCCTGTTCCATTTTCCGTCACGGAACACACCGCTTTGCTCCGGCGTCACGTCCGTCTCCATATAAATGTACACTTTCAGGTTATTCCATATATTCTGATAACCGTAGACCGTGTTCCCATCGACTGTCAGTTCTCCATTTCCACCGTTCAGCACCAAATAAGGAACCGTATTCTGCCGCCGATAATCAAAATGATAAATGGCCGACTGGCGGGAAGGGGCAAAATCCACGTGCAACTGCTGGTCGCATAAATCCACCTTATAATAATAAGGCTTCACCACTTCATTGTCATAATCATAATCCATCACACGTGCCAAATCCGTCTCGTCGCCTTGAAAGGGAGACAAATTAAAAACAAAGCTTCCCCGATGGCTGATTTGCAACACAGGCAAACCATGTAACTTTCCGGATGTGTAGTCTCCTCTTTGGGGGTAAACCCTCAACATACTGTTAGGCAAATGCACAATGGGATAAGTCGGTACCAACAAATGGCTGATGTTCCCCATATAGGGATTCACATAATCCACCGGTTCGGCTTTCGATGCCGCTACAATTTGTTGCTTCATGGCACACATACCACAAAACAACAACAAGCACAGGATTTTCTTCAAGAATCTGCTTGTCATACATATCTGTTTAAAAAGGTTAGGTGAACAAAAGTAGTCATTTAACCTGCACTTTGATTTATAAAAATCAACCAAAATATAAAAAATACGAAGCAAGGGCAACCAAAACCTACAGATTTCTCAAACTGAAAAGCATTTGGTTGCCTCCTCACAGCACAAACAAGTAACAATGCACCTATTGGCAGGCACATCAAAAGGAAAGCATGACGAGCCACACGGAATACGACCCGAGATACTTTCCCAATGCTGTTAAATTACAATAACTCCACCTT
This sequence comes from Paraprevotella sp., assembly GCF_986071375.1. NCBI lineage: Bacteria > Pseudomonadati > Bacteroidota > Bacteroidia > Bacteroidales > Prevotellaceae > Paraprevotella > Paraprevotella sp. Next base: position 54,795 of record NZ_CFQRNQ010000010.1, read on the forward strand.
CAACTTGTTTCCCTCCGGCGTGTCCGAACTGTTGCCATACATGATTTCGTACTCGCCGGGAACCACGCGCATCGTGTTCGTGGACGTGTCGAAGAACTCGAAAGCTTCGGGGGACAGTTCGATGGAAACCCTACGGCTCTCGCCCGCCTTCAGTTCCACACGGCGGAAACCGCGAAGACTCTTCAACGGACCACCCGTGTCGCCCACCTTACGGACGTAAACCTGAACCACCTCGGCACCGTCACGCTTGCCCGTGTTCTTCACCTGAGCCGTGAACTTCACGCCCTCGCCCGCTTCCACGGAAGACTTGCTCAAACGGCCTTTGGAGATGGCGAACGTGGTATAACTCAAACCATAGCCGAAGGGGAAGAGAGGTTTCTCCGTCATGTAACGGTAAGTGCGACCCTTCATGCTGTAATCTTCAAAGTCGGGAAGCTGCTCCGTGTTCTTGTAGAACGTCACGGGCAACTTGCCACTGGGATTGAAATCACCGAACAGCACGTCGGCCACGGCCAAACCTCCGGCCTGACCCGGATACCAGGCCTGCAAGATAGCATCACACGATTCCAATTCTGGTACCAAGGCCACGGCTGAACCCGAACAGTTGACGAACACCACTTTCTTGCCTGCCGCCTTCAACGCCTTCAGGATGTCGCGCTGCACCTGAGGCAGCTCGATCGAAGTGCGGTCGCCTCCGGCAAAACCCGGACAGTTGACGTGGTTCTTTTCCTCTCCCTCCAAATCCGGAGATATGCCGCCTACGAAAACGACCGTTCCGGCATCTTTCACACGGGCAACCACTTCGGTGGGAGAAACCTGACGACGAATCCCCACGTCGAACTTCAACAAAGCCTCGCCCGCAGCCTGCATGTACTCGATTTTAATATCATAATCTTTCCCTGCCGTAGCATCCAAGGCGTATTCACGCTTTTCGCGGGCATGCTCGCCCCAGTAATCAATGACCTTCTCGCCGTTCACATACACGCGGTAACCATCGTCTCCTTCAATCACCAAATCATATTTTCCACCCTGCAACGGACGGAAAGTACCTTCGTACACCGCCGTGAAGTTTTGCAGGTTCACTCCTGCCGCAAACACGGTATTTCCCCCGTTGTTCTTATTAACCGGAGTGGCTAATTCCTGCGTGGCAACCGCCTCTCCTTTCATCTCCAGATTATTCCAATACGTGGCCTTCAGTCCCGTCCTCCCGTCGTGCGACAACTGGTGGAAATAAGAATCGAAGACTTCATTACTCAGAAGGTCGCACCCTTTTTCATACCGCACGTCACGGCCAAGCCTTTCACGAATACCGTCCAAGACCGTATAGGTATGCGAAGGCGTACCTTCATAATTTCCCCACTGCATGACGGAATCCACCGCATTCGGCCCCATTACGACGACATCGCCACGCGTCTTGTCCAAAGGAAGCACCCCGTCGTTGTGCAACAAGACCAAAGACTTACGGGCAATGTCCAAAGCCATCTGCTTGTGCGTCTGGCAATCCACCGTATCTATGCCGATGCGACTCCAAGGTACCAACGAGTCGTCATCCATTTCCCCGAGCGCAAAACGGGCTTCCAACAAACGGCAGAGACTGGTGTCGATACGGTGTTCCGTTATCAATCCCCTATCGACTGCCGCTTCCAATTGCATGTAATCCCCCCATCCGCATTCCAAGTCCGTCCCGCTGGTTACTGCGGAAGCACTGGCCGTGGCGGCATCGGGATGCGTCTCGTGCAAACCCGGGTTGAAAAAGTCACCGATGGCACCGCAATCGCTCACCACCACATATTTAAACCCCCATTCGTCGCGCAGGATTTGATGAAGCAGGCGTTTGCTCCCGCAACAGGGTTCTCCCTCGAAACGCTGATAGGCACACATCACTTCTTTCACATCGGCTTCTTGGACCAACACCTTGAAAGCCGGCAAATAAGTCTCCCACAAATCGCGTGGGTCAAGCTGTTCCACATCGAAATAATGACGCTTGGCTTCCGGCCCGCTGTGCACGGCATAATGTTTCGCACAAGCGTGCAGCTTGTCGTACTTGGCATCCGCAGGACCTTGCAAGCCCCTGACCACAGCCACACCCATCCGGGAAGTCAGGTAAGGGTCTTCTCCCCAAGTCTCTTGCCCCCGTCCCCACCGGGGATCGCGGAAGATATTCACATTGGGTGTCCAAAACGTCAATCCTTCGTTCATCTGCCCGTAGCGGCCTTTTTTGTGCGCATCGTGATATTTCGCACGAGCCTCGTCGCTTACCGTCGTGTACACGGCCTCCACGGCCTCATCGTCGAACACGGAAGCCATCCCCATGGTGATGGGATAAACCGTGGCGATTCCGCTACGGGCCACTCCGTGCAACGCCTCGCTCCACCAGTTATAAGGTTTGATGCCCAAACGCTCCACTGCGGGAGAAGAATTAATCATCAAGGAAACCTTCTCTTTCAGCGTCAACCTCTTCAACAAATCCTCAGCACGTTCACGAGGAGACAAATCAGGATTCTTGTAAGGTTCGTTCTGTGCCCAACCTATATCAGCCACGGCCAACCCTAACCACAAAACAAATACGGTATTTTTCATGCTTATTTAAATTATAAATGGTTTTATCTTGCAAAATAAAATAATTCGCCAAAGAACAGACATGGAGAAAAACACTAATCACATGGATGATATTAAGGCCGCCTCATTTCCATGTAAAAAATAAGGTTGGCCTTGCTTCTGCAAAGCCAACCTTATGGTCAAAACGGCATCGAGACACAACTTATTTCAATGTCACGGCCAAAGGCGTTTTCAACTGACGGCCGTACCGCTCCACGTTCTCCTGCCAAACGGCCATATCCGGCATGTCATACTTGCTCCACGCGGAACCGAAATAGTAAGTAAAAGTATCCCCCGGTTCGTAGTTGCTGACTCCTACCACATGCCCCACGGCACCGGCCTCTTCTTTCGCCATCGGTACATATTCGACCGACTTCAAGCCTTCGGGGAACAAGCAAGCTATGTATATCAGCCCGTTCATCGCCTCCGGATGGTCCATCGCATCGGCATACGCCACATAACCGAGTTTTTTATTCATTACATACGCATCCGGTATACTCTTATGCACGGCAATACCGGCAGCCACCTTACGGGCTTCACTCAAATTAGCATAAGTCACTTCACATTTGTTCAGATGCGTACCCTTGTCCAATGTAATGACACGGGTTTCCACTACGTCCTTATCCTGACCGACTTGTACCGGTGCAAACGCCATACGGGCAGAAAAGCGCAACGGCCCCATGTCCAGGATTTCCACCTCCTTATAACATAAAGGATAGACAAAGTCCTTCCCTTCCATCAAAGCGGGCACACCGGCACCCATCGTCGGGCCTACCGTATAAGCATCCATTCCGTAACCGTGGTCGCGATGGTAAGTCAACGTACGATGCAAGGCGGCACACTCGCCTCCACGTCCGGCCTTGCGCAACTTGTCCTGCAGGCCGTACGAAGTCAACTCGCTATGGTAGAAAGTTTCGAGCATCGGACAAGGCACGTTCTTATTAAACACATCGAAACCATAAATGCGTTGTCCGCTTTTCTGGATGGCCGGACCGTATGTCCGCCAACCGTTCCGGTCGTTTTCCCAAGCCAAATCGTCTTCACGCGAAGCATACACACGCCCCCACGACGTGAAACGGTAGTCGGCCGGCTGTCCTTTCACAATCGTCAGTTCCGTGGAAGAAGCGGGACGCACGGAAGCCTGCAACAAGAGCTTGCCGTCATGGGTCAACTGATAAGGCACTTCCGTCCGGTCTCCGTCATACACCACGAACTGACGTCCGCCACCGATACCGAGTTTCTCAAATATCGTCTTGGCCTCCAGTTCCACCACATCATTACGGTTGTCTTTCGTCGTATTCTTTACCTCTACTTTTATAGAAGGAGAGTCCTTATCCTCCACGCTACCGTCCAGATAACGTACACGCTCACAAGCCGCCAACAGCCATGCACCGGTTCCGAAAGGAGCCTGCGACTTGGCATCCACCTTACGGGTCGGGTCGGGCTTCTCGCCAATGGGCTGCACATAACCGATGCTGCCATCCGGTTGGAGTGCCGTAGAAACCAGATAATTCCAGGCTTTTTCAATCACCGGAGCATACTCCGTCTTGTCCAGCAAACCATGGTTTACGCCCCACATCAGGCCGTAGGCAAAGAATGCCGTACCACTCGTCTCCGGTCCCGGAGCATCCTCTTCGCACAACATGCTGCGGCTCCAGTATCCTTCCGGCCTCTGGCAGCGTGCCACACCTTGTGCCAACTCCCTGAACCGCTTCAGGAAGAAAGCGCGGTGCTCATAGTCCTCCGGCATGTCGCCCAACACCTTGGCCAGACCGGCCAACACCCATCCGTCGCCACGCGCCCAGAAACTCTTTCCGCCACTGGCTGTCTTCACTTTGGGATAAATATACTTCGCGTCGCGGTAATACAACTGGGCCTCCGCATCATACATCAGGCTGTCGCTCCACAAGTAATTCTCATACATGCGGTCCAGGAACATGCGGTCGCCCGTCAACTTGTACATCTTCGTCATCAACGGCATCACCATGTAGAGTGCATCTGCCCACCACCAGAACTTGTTCTCATCCAAATGACAGGCGTACGTCATAACCTCCTTCGCACGGGCTACCTTATAATCGGCCGGGTTCAGGTTATACATGTCAATGTAGGTCTGGAAACAAATCTGCCAGTCGCCGAAGAGCACGAAATCCTGGCCCTCCCCGTAAGTCTTGTACTTCCAGTTCCGCTTGTCATCGCTGTTTGCGCCCCGCCAACGGTTATGTTCGCACCACTGTTGGCTGTAATTGTAATATGCCGCCTTGCCTGTCAGGCGGTAGGCTTCCATGTTTCCGGTGTAATAAGCGGCATTGTCCCAGAACGCACGCACCTTGGGCGAATTGTTCGCCTGCCAATAATCGTTTACTTTCTCTATCAGCTGCAAGACTTCAGCCGACCCCGCGCCGCCCTGTGCCGCCACCGGGAGAAGCACTCCCACGCACCACAAGACCATCCACACGCGCAAAAACTTGAAATCAAAGTGTTTCATGTAGAATGATATTAATAATTAATGATTTGGTTCTGCATGCTTCGCATGTTCCGCAAAAGTAAATAAAAAAAACATAACCACGAAGCTTTTTAAGGATTACCTTATTAAAAACGCTATATTTTGTGTCCGCAAACAAAAACCGCGCACGGGCGTTTCCCGCAGGTTTACCTACCGTCTGCAAACTTTCCTTGCCACGTGTTCCGCTCCCTCATCCTACGTTTCAGCCGTTCTGTAAACTCATAATTTTTCAGTCCCCAGTCGGGAGCTATCAAAAGTTCCTTGGGGGATTGCGAAACAAAACGCTCCAACACCAAATCGCCCCGCAAACGTTCGATGTAGTCGATGACCAGATCTATGTACTCATCCACCGTGTACAGATGGAACCACTCCGGATGCAATCCATACTCATGCGCCATCCGCGTCCCTTTTATCAATTGGAGTTGATGGATTTTCAAAGTTGTCAAAGGTAAACGGGATACCAATGCAGCCTGCCCGACCAGTTCCTCACGCTTTTCGCCGGGCAGCCCGAGGATGATATGCCCGCCGGTACGTATGCCTGCACCCGCCGTGCGCCGGAGGGCCTCTTCCGTCTCGGCAAATGTGTGCCCACGATTGATACGGACAAGCGTACCGTCATCCACGCTCTCTATCCCGTACTCCACCATCAGGAACGTGCGGCTGTTCAGTCCGGCCAGATAGTCCAGCAACGCCTGCGGCATGCAGTCGGGGCGCGTGCCGATGACGATTCCCACCACATCCGGCACAGCCAAAGCTTCTTCATACTTACGGATAACCTCCCCCACTTCCCCATACGTGTTCGTATAGGCTTGGAAATAAGCCAGAAACTTCATCTCCGGATACTTGCGTCCGAAAAAGCGTTTGCCTTCCTCCAACTGCTCCGTAATCGTTTTCTCCGTGCGGCAATAAGCCGGGTTAAACGTCTGGTTGTTGCAGTAAGTGCATCCGCCCCACCCTTTTTCCCCATTACGGTTAGGACAAGTGAAACCGGCATTGATGGAAATCTTCTGTACTTTGAAAGGAAACTCGCGGCGCAGGAAATCCCCGTAGTCCGTATATAAATAAGGTATAGCCATACTTTTTAAACCGTTATTGCCTCGCAAAGATAGAAAAAAAACTTATCTTTGCGACAAAATAGTTATAGGTTAAGATATTATCCATTACATCTGAAATAAAATGAAAAAGATTGCAACCTTTTTGGCCGGCTGCCTTTTAGCAGCCATTCCCGTACACTCGAATGCGGCGGGACTTTCATTAAAAGAGTTGTGCGCAGGCGAATATGCCGCCAAACGCATCTATGGCGTGAACCCGCTCAACGACGGGGAGAGCTATTCCCGGCTGAGCGACGACCACAAGCAAATCATCACCTATTCCTTCAAGGACGGACGGCAGAAAGACGTGCTGTTCGACGTGGCTACGGCAAGAGACGTGAAACTGGAAAAGATAGACGGTTACATCATGTCGCCGGATGAAAAGAAAATGCTGATACAAACGGAAACGAAACCCATCTACCGCCATTCCTTCACCGCCGTCTACTACTTGTACGACATTGCCAACCGCACCCTCACCCCCTTGTCGGACAACGGCCCTCAACAGTCGCCCAAGTTCTCGCCGGACGGGAACCTCGTGGGTTTCGTGCGCGACAATAATCTGTTCTTGGTCAAACTGCTGTTCAACAACAGCGAAAGCCAAATCACCAAAGACGGGAATTTCAACGAAGTCATCAACGGCATCCCCGATTGGGTGAACGAAGAGGAGTTCGGCACAAGCCGCTCTTTCGACTTCAATGCCGACAACACGATGATAGCCTGGATCCGCTACGATGAAAGCAAAGTGAATACGTTCTCATTCCCATGGTACAAAGGCAGCCATCCGGCCAAAGAACAATATGCGGAATATCCGGGCCGCTACGAATACAAGTACCCCATGGCCGGTACGACCAACTCTACTGTCAGCGTGCAGACGTTCGACATCAAGGCACGTGTCATCCGCACGATGAAACTTCCCCTTGAAGCCGACAGCTATATCCCGCGCATCCGTTTCACCAACGACCCGGCCAAACTGGCCGTCTTTACGTTGAACCGCCATCAGGACTGCCTGGAAGTGTACATGGCCAACCCGCGTTCCACGGAGTGCAAGAAAATCCTGCGCGACAACGTGGACAAGTACGTCAGTGAAAACGTCTTTAAGAATCTGGCATTCTACCCCAACCGTTTCGTGCTGACCAGCGAGCGTGACGGATACAACCACCTCTATCTCTACGACTTGAACGGCAGCCTGATAAAGAAGGCCGTAGACGGGAAGCTCATCGTCAAGAGCTTCTATGGATACGACACGGCGGACGGCAGCTTCTATTTTTCCGCCAACCCGGCAGACGACCCGATGCACACGGCCGTTTACAGGAGCGACAGCAAGGGCAAGATAGAAAAACTCTCCGCAGAAGAAGGCGACAACAGTGCCATATTCAGCAAAAACATGAAGTATTACATGAACGTCTATTCCAACATCCGTACTCCGTACGTGACCACCCTCTGCAACCGCAACGGCAAGACGCTGAAAGTGCTCGAAGACAACCAAGCATTGGTGGCCAAACTCGACGGACAGGATTTAGGAACGTGCGAGTTTTTCCAATTCACTACGGGAGAAGGCATAAAGCTGAACGGCTACATGGTCAAACCAGCCGACTTCGACGCGAACAAGAAATACCCCGTCGTCATGTTCCAATACAGCGGTCCCGGCTCGCAGCAAGTCCTCGACTCTTGGGGAACCGGCAGCATGGGCGGCACTTTGTATGAACAATACTTGGCCCAACAAGGATTCATCTGTGTCTGCGTGGACGGACGCGGCACGGGCGGACGTGGTGCAGAGTTCGAGAAATGCACCTACCTGAACTTAGGTTATTTAGAAGCGAAAGACCAAGTGGAAACCGCCCTTTATCTGGGCACGTTGCCCTACGTGGACAGTAAACGCATCGGCATCTGGGGTTGGAGCTACGGAGGCTTCAACACGCTGATGAGCATGAGCGAAGGCCGTCCCGTCTTCGCCGCCGGAGTGGCCGTTGCCCCTCCTACCTGTTGGCGTTACTACGACACGGTCTACACGGAACGCTTCATGCGCACCCCGAAGGAAAACGCCGCCGGATACGACCGCGGCCCGATAAGCCAAGCCGGCAAGCTACATGGCAAGCTCCTGATTTGCCACGGTACGGCCGACGACAACGTCCACTTCCGCAACTCCATGGAGTATGCCGAAGCACTGGTGCAAGCCGGCAAGCCGTTCATGATGCTTCCCTATAACAACCGCAACCATAACATCACCGGCGGCAACACCCGCAACCATCTTTATACGAGCATCACGAATTTCTTCATCGAAAACATGAAATAAGGAAACGAAACTGCCCAATGGGCTTTTCATGAAAGAACTTTACACTATATAATTCACATTATCAACATATTACAATCTGCGCCAAACGAAAAATCATTCTCTTGAGAGTAATTTTCCGTTTGGCGCAGATTGATTTTTCATTCTCTAAAGAATGATTTTACGGCTTCTGCAACATAGAATTATCTTCACAAGTTCCAAATATTCTTGTTGCACAAGGCTTCAAACTCCATGTCGGCTTCCACCGCATCATCAACAGGAATTCCCCTTCCCGGAGATTGGGCTATCAAGCCAGACAACTCCACATCGGCAATTTCCACCGAAGGACAAACATACTTCTTTTTCATCTCAGTTCTTTTTTATATACCAATTTACCACTTCTACGGCATCGCTCACGTCCACCTCGCCGTCACGGTTCATATCGGCCTTGTCAAGCGGCACTTCGGGCATCTTGCCCAAATACGCCCCCACAATGGCTACTGCGTCCGTCACATCGGCCAGCTTGTCTCCGTTCACATCGCCTTCCTCCCCGGTATCCACGTCGGGCTGTCCGCCTCCGGCCGGTTCGTCCGGGTTGTCCGGGGCGAATACATAACGCGCTTCCACCGTCACATCCTCCGTAGGCATGGAAAAATTAAACCCTTCCGCATCGCTCAGTTTCCGCCCTTCGCTGTACCATCCCCGGAAAACAAAACCTTGGTTGGCATAAGCTTGGAGATAGACCCACTCGCCTTCTCCCACCTTGCCCCCGCTCTCGCGGTTGAACGAGCAGGCTTCCTTAGGCGTGCAGTCCAACCACAAACGGTGCCGGAGCACCAAAGACGGTTCGGACGGATTAGTGGGGTCATAAGCATACAGGGCCACAAAATGTGCATCTTCTTCGCCTACGGTATAAGCGAATCCCATCTCAGCAGAATAGTCCGCACCGTCTTTCTGCCATCCCACGAAACGGAACGTGGAGGAGGCCGCAGAAGTGTTGACATATACCCCTGCGCCCTTTTCATACTTTCCCCCGCCGGACACGTAACCGGCCTCTGCCGGACGGGCTTCCACCGTCACCCGGTAGAGCGTGTTCGGTTCGGGAGGATTGGACGGATTGAACTCGTCCTGCCCACAGACGGGCAGGATGCCGGCCATGCAAAAGGCCGACACCGTGCACCACGTCCGTAAGAAAACTGCCACCGTCCTCATCGTACCACGACTTTACGGGCTTGTCCGCCCACATTGACCACATAGACTCCGGGACGCACGTCCAGACTGCCGTTGCCGTCGATGATACCCATCAAAATTCCGGAAAGGGCAGTCACCGTCGTACGAAGCCCGGCGGCCCCGCTCACTGCAATCGTGCCGTTTTCCACATCCACCACAGCCTCGCCTGCGGCAAACACCCCGTTCACCCCAGTAGCCGAAGCAGACTTCACCAAAAGGAAGCGGTCGTGGAACGTGCCTGCCTCGGAAGAGAACACGTAATCCCCTTCGGAGAAGTCATGGCTTGCGCCCGTCAACTTGTCTTTCAGCATTACCCCCACGTCAGCACGGGTCAAGCCGATGGTATAATTCCCGGCGGCCTGCACCTCATAGCCCAAGGACACCACACCGTTACCCTCCGGACGTTCGTTGATGGCATATTTCACGCCTTGGCCGTCCAACGAATACAGTTGCGGCACACCTTCCGCCATGAACTTGGCTGCGTCGCAACCCACCTCATACGTTTCGCGCTTCCGGGCATTGAACACCACACGCGTCTTGTCCGTCACCTTCCCGTCGGAAAGGGTAAGGTTCACCAACCGGCGTTCCACGCCTGCCGCACGGCGCATCCGTCGCGGTGCCACATTGGCCCGCCGGGCAGCCTCGGATTGCAACTTCGTCTTACGGTGTGCGGCATGGAACGTGATACCGTCCTCGGCATTGGGCTTCTGCACAAAGAAAGCCTGGTAAGGATAGAGCACGTAGTCGTCATCCTGAGGATTATAAGCCTCATACGACCACCCGTTCCATATCGTGACGGGATAGTCATACCCCAAATCCTGCAAGTCGAAATAAGAAGTATAGGGATTGCCCACGAAATTCCATCCGGCATCCTGTACCTCGTCTGCCCCATGGCTCTGCAAGAGAATGTCGCGGTTCTCGCCATCGAACTTCGCATCCGGGACTTGGAAAGTCAACGTTCCGGATTGGCTACCTTGGAAAATATACCCCACACCGGCGGTCAGCTTGCCTGCCGCCCAGTCTTTCCAACCTCCCCGTCCATGTTGGGCACGTTCCGCCCCATCGTACCACCGCAGGACGTAACTTCCATCATACTTGATGTTCTTCTTGTCGATGGGGTATGGGAAGCAGAAGAAATACCAACGGTTGGCTTCCACCTGTATGTCGATATGCAGGTTCTTGGCATTGATGTTGCAATGCCCGTCCTTGTCGCCTTGCCCGATGACCGAAGCCCCGTTCCCATTGCCGTCGTCCTTAAGGTGCACGTCACCCAAGTCCTGGCTCTCGCTCCCCTCGACCACCAGTCCCGAACCGGGATTGAGGTCGGCATCCGGGCCTTGCACTTCGCCGGTCCCGGAAATGGTGTCACCCTCCAAACGGGGTGTCTCCTCGTCAATCACCAAGTCTTTGTTGAGGTAGAAGTACTCATAGGGTTCGTTGAACGTCACAAGTCTCCCTTGGAACTGCGACCATTGGGTGTTCCAATAATAATTGTCCTGAGCCGTTTCAGGCACATGAAGCGTGGCTTTCAGGAACACACCCGCTGTGAACGTATTTTGATCCAAATCAAAAGGGTCTATTATATAGGTATAGACATCCTTGATGTTGTCACACATCACAAAGGCATCACTCCCCACACTTAACACAGAAGCCGGAAACCGCACTTCGGACAACCCACTGCAATTATTAAAAGCACTACCTTCTATAGATTCCAATCCAACTGGAAACTTAACGGCCTTCAAGCTACCATTCATAGCAAAAGCATTATAAGATATATGCTTTAAAGTTTGCGGAAAAACAATGGTGTCTTGCAACGCACAATTAGAAAAAGCATCATCACCTATCCTTTCAAGTCCTTCGTGAAACTCTACTTCTTTTAAGCTATTGCACCCTGTAAAAGCAGCATAACCTATCTCTTGAACTTTTTCAGGAATATCCATGCCCGTCAATTTACGGCATTCGCTAAAAGCACTCTGCCCAATATAGGTAATACTTTGGGGAAGCTTGCATACCCTCAAGTCTTTCCGATAAAAAGCATAATCAGGCAAGGAATCATTCCAACTGTGATAACCCTGATAATGTTCATACGGATTATACACGACATGCGCATCCGTCAAATCCAACTCGCGGAGAGAAGTCATCTTGTTCCTCATCACCATGAAATCGTAACTGTTAACCGTTCCACTCACTTTCAAACGAACCACATTCCGGGCCGCCTCATTATCCGACACGCCCCCCACGGCTTGCAAAACCGCAGACGACTTTTCTTCCGCCTCTACCGTCACATCCCAATCATGTTGCCGTTCCAAACAAAGGATGTCATTCACCTTATCGCTCCAAGCCGTACGGTAGGCTTCAATACCTTCTTCCGGAACATATAATAAATTGTCTTCATCTCCTAACGGATTCATACCTTCGATTGTAGGAGGAACAATAGAAGCAAACTCAAATCCTACATTACATTGATTAAAAGCACAATCACCTATAAAACGTAGAGTAGATGGTAATTTCACAGAAGTCAAACTAATACAATTTTGAAACGCACAGGATTCAATACTCTTCAAACCTTCGGGCAAAACAACAGATTGCAATGACTTGCAACTTTCAAAAGCACCATAAGCTATATTTTCCAATTTATTCGGAAAAGAGACGGAAATCAATTCTGTACAACTTCCAAAAGCCATCATTCCAATATACTTTAATTCTTGAGGGAGATGCATGTCCTTCAACCTTTTGCATCCAGAAAAGGCAGAACTTTTTATACTATCTAAACCCTGTGGCAATTCTAAGTTTTCAATCCCCGTACAATTACTGAAAGCACAATCATCTATCACTTTCAGGTTCTTGGGAAAGACAACAGAACGCAGTGTTTTGCATCCATAGAACAAAGCCGGTCTTATCCGAGTCATAGTATCAGGAAGTACGACTTCTGTCAACAAATCTCCATTGACATACAAATCCGCATACGGAGCAGTCACATGGTGATTCCTCTCCGTAAAACGATTGGAATTGAACCACGTTGCAATATCCATTACCTCAATACGCCTAATACTGTCGCATGTACATTCTCCCCCATACTCATTTTCATGCGACTCACAAAATACCCCCCAATCAATCGACTTCATCGTGCTTGGGAAAAAAAGTGTTTCCAACCTTCCACACCTTTGAAAAGCACCATCACCAATCTGAGTCATTCCTTCAGGAAAAGATAAGGAAGTCAAACCATCACAGTTTTGAAAAGCGCCATCGCCAATAACCTTCAAACTTGCAGGGAATGATATAGAAGTCAAACCATAACAATCCACAAAAGCAAGCCTTCCGATTACCCTTAATTTTTCTGGTAATTTCACGGACATCACTCCGGAACAGGCATTAAAAGCCCATTCACCAATACTGTCCACCACATAATGCTGACCACCAAACTCCACCGTCTCGGGAATCACCACATCACCCGAATACATGACACTACCTCCACTCACAACCACCGCCTTACCATTGACGATGTCATAATAAATACCATTTTTCTCGAACTCATAGGCTTGCACCTTGGAAAGCCCGAGAAGAACGAACCATAAAAGTAAAAATATCTTTTTCATCTTGTTTTTGTTTTAAGTCCTACTTGGATTGTAAAAAAACACCACGACGGGCAGAAAGATATACACGTCCCGGAACCAGATGTTCCACGCGCCGCCCTAAAAGGTCATAACAGGTGTCGTCCGGCAAGGCCACGTCCGTCCGGCTGTCCGTAATGCCGGTGGCGTTACACTCCATCCTGAGATTCACTCCGGCCGACACGGAAGCCGAAAGGTAGCACCGTCCGGCAGGCAAAGCAAAAGGCACGTCCCCCACACGGTAGAACCGCACGCCATCCCCTTGGTTTTGCAGGATATACCCCTCGGTGACCTCCTGCGGCGTGACAATCCCCGTCAGCCCGTTCACCGTGACCGAGCGCGTGTCTTCGGGATAAAGCGAAGCGTCCACCGTACCCTCCAACACACCGCTGAAACCGTTCGCCGCATACAGCACATAGGGCGTATAGGCCTGTAAAGCCGTCACGGGGTCGAGATTCAAAACCCCGTCGCTGACGGATGCAACCGTATAAGCTTCCAAACCGGCAGGCAGTGCCTCCAAGCCAAAAGGCAGGATACAAGTACCGTAACGGTTGGCGGCAGAAATGGATACGGGAACAGACGCATGATTGCCCACCTCGATTTCTCCCGTGTTCAAATCTCCCTCGGGGATATACTTTTGGGCATTCTCGGCCACCGTAAGATTCAAACCGAACATCCGGATTTCCCCCATACCGGGCTTGGCGTACGGAGATGCCTTGACCGACACCCGGAACAACCGCCCGGAAAATGACGTGAAGTCCTCGTTCAGAGATGAGAAACAAGCCACACGCAGGTTGCCGTTCACCTGCAACCCACTGGCAAAAATATGCGTGAACTGCGGAAACCCCATACTGTCGTCATACGGATACATCCCGTCCAAGCCACACATCATGGCACAATTTCCCTTGTCGTTGGGAACGAAAACCAAATCCTCGGGCAAAGCGATTTCCATGTTGTAGGCCGTGTAAAAACGGGAACCTTCCACGCCCACAATGAAATCAACGGTTTCCCCTCCGGGTTGTACCACCGCCGGAGCCTCCACCACAAAATGGTCTGAAGTCGTAATAGGAAGTTTGGCCTGGCCAAACACCCGGGGCGGGAACAAACACAACACCCACACCCATCTGATAAAAGCTTTCATAACAGCTTCCTCCTTAAACCACCGGAGACTCCCGAAATCCGGCACTTTTAAACAAGACTTGCGTGGCATATACAAAAAAAGCGCGGGAATCTGTACCCGTTGCCCGTTCATTTTATCAAGGCCTTCGCATGCCCAATCACTCCAAACGAACAACTCCAGAAGCCCACGCCGATATGTATACCAATCCCCTAAGTCAGCACCCCGCGACAGGGTGCTGACAAGAAAGGGATGTATATAACACACCCACAGGACATCTACTGTTACCTTGCTCTTGGAGTAATTACCGAAGTTGCGAAGTTCTGATAAGCATAAGAGCAGAGCGCCAAGTAAACGCCTTTTCCATATATGGTATTCCCCTCACCCGCCTTACGAACAAGGCACCGGCGTGGAAACACATTGCAAATGTAACACTTTCTTTATAATAAAAGAAATAATAAAGGAGAAATCAACCTCCCTCACTTGTAAATCAAAAATATAGCCGGCACTTTGGACAAATCCGGAAGAGGATGCTTCTTCCATTCCTGCACCGTGCGAGTCTTGATATACTCTTCCTTGCAGGTTATGCCTGCCGCCACACAAAGACGGGTCTGTGGACGGCATGCCCGAAGAACCTCCTCGAACATCTTGGCATTACGGTAAGGGGTTTCGATGAACAGTTGGGTCTGATGTTCCGAATATACCCGCTGTTCCAACATTTTAATGCGCTTGGCCCGTTCTGCCGGGTCTATCGGAAGATAACCGTTGAAAGCAAAACTCTGTCCGTTGAAGCCGGACGCCATCACGGCCAAAATCATGGAAGACGGACCCACTAAAGGTATGACTCGCAGTCCCTTGCGTTGGGCTATGGCCACCACATCGGCTCCAGGGTCGGCCACTGCCGGACAACCGGCCTCGGAAATCACGCCGACCGGCATGCCTTGCTCCAATGGACGCAGATAGGACGCAAACGCCTCTGAAGAAGCATGCTTGCCCATGGCAAAAAAAGTCAACTCGTCTATATTGATGTCCCGGTCCACCTTTTTCAGAAAACGGCGGACCGAACGCAAATCTTCCACGATGAAAAACTTGATGTTCCGGATAATCTCTGTATTATAATCCGGCAAGACCTGCGAATGGGGCGTATCCCCCAACGTGACAGGTATCAAATAAAGTGCTGGTTCCATTATTTTTTGTTTGCAGACGGATGATACCCCGACTCGCGGAGAATCTTTCCATAATCGTTCTCACGAAGCAATTCACCAATCGTTACCCGGGGATGTGATTTCATATAATGGTCTATGATTTGCAAGCCCAACCACAAACCTATCTGGTCCGGGCTGTCTTTCCCGATATAAGGCGTGGTTCCACGAGGCTCCATAAAAAGCCTGATCATCGTCAAGTCGGCGGAAGTCAGGGCACCATGCCCCATCAACCAATTCCACACATTGGTTTCGTTATCCTTGTACCAAAGCACGCGTTCTTCTTCAAAACCGGCCTCTTGCTCCAAAGAAATATTCCGGCAATGCGCAATCACCCAATGTATCTTCCCGTAATCTGAGATGTAATCCAACAACGTATGCACCTTACCGTCCGGCAAAGGATATTCATGGGACAGATAATAGAACAAAGCATCCGACACCAACCAACTCCGGTCCATTACCCGACGCTGATAATCATGATAATATTTGCGGTACAAAGGATAGTCACGCCCCAAATACTTGTCCAAGCTAATGCCCAACAAGCTATCGCCCACCACTATGCTTTGGTTCAAACCGGATATCTGAGTATACATGAACGGTATACGGAAACTGGGATCAGCATCCTTGACCTGTTCGAATACCGAAGAGATTTCAGTTTCCTCCGCATTCAAATCCGCATACTCATCATGCACGTCTTCCAACAACACCTGCATGGTAGAGTCGAGATAATACTCCCGCAAACGTTGTTCGATGCGTGGATCCTCTACGGAGCCGATTGTCAACACCTCTTCTATAAGTAACCGTGTCGCAGCCGGATATTCCGTATTCATACGTTGGAGCGAAGTGAAACTATTCAAGGAAACGAACTCATCAACCAAACGGTCATAACGGAATATCTTTTCTCCTTTATCCGATTGGCTATCCGTCCACCAGGGAACGGAACTCCACCGACAAGAAGAAAAAAACATAGTCAGGCCTACCAATATCAATAAAGCTCGTTTCAAAACTTATTATTCGTTAAATACGCATACAAATATACAAACAAATACATTAACCACAAACTATTTTACTAAAAAAAGCAAAAACAAAACTATATATGGGGCAAATCGGAGTATTTATGACGATTTTGGAAATAGTAAGCCCACAAAATACTGAACCGAGCTTGTTCCGGAACCGGGTTCACGACCATACGGGACAGGTTTTCTTTCCGGGCAGCCCGAAAATCTTCCTTTTGCTTTCTGAAATCGGCCCTCGCCTGAAACACAGCCAGAAAAGACCGCCGCTCCCCTTTCAGCAAAAATTGGAGGGCAGCCAACCTGTCCAACCAAAAACGACAACGCATGACCGTACTCAGACGTTCATCCGGCAGATTCTTATAAAGCATATAAAGGTTATTCCGGAAATTCAAATAGGTCTTATGCGGGTTTTCCTTGGACAACGTGCCTCCCCCTACATGATAAACCACAGCCGACGGCACACAGACAATGCCGTATCCGCGACTGCGTAACCGCCAACAAAAGTCAATTTCCTCCATGTGGGCAAAAAAGCGGGCATCCAAACCTCCGGCTTCGCGATAAACGGCACTACGTACCATCAAAGCGGCTCCGGTGGCCCAAAAAACAGGGGCCACTGTATCATATTGCCCCTCATCGGTTTCCACCGTATTCATGACACGCCCCCTGCAATACGGATAACCCCAAGCATCCATATACCCTCCTGCCGCTCCCGCATACTCGAACTTATCCGGTGCATGCCAACTTAGGATTTTAGGTTGGCAGGCTGCTACCTCCGGATGGGTATCCAAATACTGCGACATGGGAGAAATCCAATCGTCTTTCACCTCCACGTCCGAATTCAGCAAAACAAAATATTCGGCCTCAATCTGTGCCAAAGCCCGGTTATACCCTTCGGCAAAGCCGTAATTCCGTTCCAATAAGATTGTTTTCACAGCAGGAAAATCTACCGAAAGAAGCTCCAACGACTTATCCGTAGAAGCATTGTCGGCCACATATACCTCTGCCGATGTATGAGCCAACACACCAGGCAAAAAGCGACGAAGCATTTCTTCTCCGTTCCAATTCAAAATGACTACGGCCACCTTGTCCATATCCGTCCTCTCCTATTATTATAATAAGGTGGCACGTAAAGCCGACCTGCCTGCATTAAAATCTCCCAAACGTACACGGACAATCTGATTGTCCAGATTCCCTTCGACAGGCAATTCCACCCGGATATAGTTGGCTGTAAAGCCATGCATCACTCCTTCCGTCCGGGACTTTTCCAACAGGACCTCGGCCTCGGTTCCGATGTAACGCCGATAAAATGCCTCCCATTTTACATCGGACAACTCCAATAGCCGTTGGCTGCGCCGATGTTTCTCCTCTGGCGAAACGGAATGTCCTATTTTCAGAGCCATCGTTCCGGGGCGCTCCGAATAACTGAACACATGCAACTGGCTCACATCCAACGAACGAATGAAACCGAATGCTTCTTCAAAACATCCATCCGTCTCGCCCCGCGTACCTACAATCACATCCACACCGATAAAGGCATCAGGCATCAGCTCTTTCACACGTGATATCTTCTCGGCAAAAAAATTTGTAGTATAACGGCGACGCATAAGTTTCAGCACTTCATCGCTACCGCTTTGTAACGGTATATGAAAATGGGGCATAAACGCACGCGACTCCGCACAAAAAGCCAACACGTCCTCTGTCAGCAAATTAGGTTCGATGGAAGATATACGGTAACGGGCTATACCTTCCACCCGGTCAAGCGCTTTCACCAAATCCAAAAAGCTTTCACCGGTAGTCTTACCGAAATCTCCGATATTCACTCCAGTCAACACTATTTCACGCCCCCCCTCCGATGCTGCTTGTTCTGCTTGACGAACCAATGAGGCTATGCTACCGTTACGGCTACGCCCACGAGCATACGGAATCGTACAATACGTACAATAATAATCGCACCCGTCTTGCACTTTCAAGAAATAACGTGTCCGGTCGCCACATGAACAGGAAGGGACAAATGTATGTATATCTTTCGTAGGCACAGTATAAGCGGCGTGCTCCGCATCAGCTGATTTACGCTCTGCCGGCAACAAAGGCAAACGTTCCTCTAAATAACGCAATATATCCCCTTTCTGCTCTGCCCCCAAAACTAAATCCACTCCGTCAATAGCAGAAACTTGCTCCGGTTTAAGTTGGGCATAACAGCCCGTTACCACCACAAAAGCTCCGGGATGCTGTTTCACCAACTTATGAATAGCTTGCCGGCATTTATGATCGGCAACCTCCGTTACCGAACAAGTATTCACCACACAAATATCGGCACGTTCTCCGGCTCGCACCGTCCTCACTCCCATCTCCTTCAACAAACGCCCTATTGTAGAAGTCTCTGCAAAATTCAACTTACAGCCTAACGTAAAATATACGGCTTTCTTCCCCTCAAAAACGGATGCTTCTGTCATATCATCTATAGTATAATCCAATCTTAATCACTGTTCCAACCGCAAAGTTACATAATTCTATGGAATAGCACATAGAGAACCTCGAAAAATTAACAGTACATAAAATATTGATTCATTGCAACTTATATATATCCTTAAAAATATGTATCAAAAAAAAGAGGGCAAAGTGTACAACATATCAAAAAAGTATATACCTTTGCAATGTTTTAATAAGCAATTGATTGTTTTACAGATTTAAAAAAGCAAAAAAATGAAAAAGTTAGCATTTTTGTTCGTAGCTTTCGCAGCTATTTCTTTCGCATCTTGCGGTAACAAAACTTCTCAGGCTGAAACTGCAGCTGATACTGACACTGTAGCTGTAGAAGAAGAAATCGTAGAAGTTGATTCTGTAGTTGCCGATAGCGCTGCCGCTGATGCTGCTGTAGTTGCTGATAGCGCTGCTGCCGAAGCTCCTGCTGCTGAATAATTCAGTACAGATACGAACTAAAAGGAACAAGAGATCATACGCGAGTATGGTCTCTATTTTTTTTATACCAATCCCTTCTTTTCGGAATCCATCTCTTTTGGCACGATAAATCTGATTAATAAAAAAGGGGAACACCCTTCATTGGATATTCCCCCTATAAATAACACACAATATAAATAGCCCTTATAATTAAGCTTCTTCCGCTACAACCTCAAAAGGTATCTCAACAGAAACTTCCTTATGCAATTTTACAGTAGCATGATATGAACCCACTGCTTTCACATCTTTCACTACAATAATCTTACGGTCAATATCAAAACCAAGCTTCTTCAACTCGTCTGCAATCTGCAAACTGTTTACCGAGCCATAGATGACACCCGTAGCACTCACCTTAGTAGGAATAGTCAGAGCAACCTCAGCCAACTTATCAGCCAATGCCTGAGCCTCATTCTTGATTTTCTCCAACTTATGAGCACGCTGCTTCAAATCCTCAGCCAACATTTTCTTGGCAGAATCTGAAGCAATCACAGCCTTACCGGTAGGAATAAGGTAGTTACGACCGTAACCTGACTTTACGTCTACAATATCATTCTTGTAGCCCAAGCCTATAATATCTTCTTTCAATATAATTTCCATGCTTACTCCTCCTTATTATTATTTCATCATATCTGTTACAAATGGAAGAAGTGCCAAATGACGGGCTCTCTTGACAGCCTGTGCTACACGACGCTGATACTTCAAAGAAGTACCTGTAATGCGACGGGGCAAAATCTTACCCTGCTCATTCAAGAATTTCTTCAAGAATTCGGGATCCTTATAATCAATGTACTTAATACCGCTTTTCTTGAAACGGCAGTACTTTTTCTTCTTCACGTCTACGGTCGGCGGAGTCAAATATCTGATTTCTGATTGCTGTGCCATGATTTAATCCTCCTTTTTTGATTTGTTATTTCTTCTCTTCTCAGCGTATTCTGCTGCATACTTCTCCATTTTGATAGTCAAAAAGCGAAGTACTTTCTCATCACGACGGAAATTGACTTCCAAAGTTTTAATCACTTCAGGCTGCGCCTTGAACTCCATAAGGATATAAAATCCCGTGGACTTCTTTTCAATGGCGTAAGCCAATTTCTTCAGGCCCCAGTTCTCTTCATTGATAATCTCTGCACCGTTGTCAGTGAGGATACCCCTGAACTTGTTGACCGCTTCCTTCATCTGGTCGTCAGATAAAACGGGAGTTAAAATGAAAACGGTTTCGTATTGATTCATAATCCGTTAAATAAATAATTAATAATGTTTTTGCAAAAATGCGGTGCAAAATTACGTGTTTTTCCGCTATTATGCAAATTTTCTAAGCTTTAAATCCAATCAAAGCTTCAGAAAAAGAGAGGTTGGAAAAGTAGCTGCCTAAAGCTTTAAAGAAATTTAAGAAGCTCACACGGCCACAATCTGTAATAAATATCATACCTTTGTATGGTCGAACAATCTGAAGGACATGAGCGAACAATTCAATTTCGATATAAAATTAATCTTTGCCATCCTGAACGGGAAGGTGTCGGCAGCAATCAACCGCAAGCTCTACCGTAACTTCCGGCTATACAATGTGGACATTACTCCGGAACAATGGACGGTGTTGTTATATCTATGGGAAAAAGACGGTGTCACGCAACAAGAATTGTGTAACGCGACTTTCAAGGACAAACCGAGTATGACACGGCTGATCGACAATATGGAGCGCCTGAACCTCGTTGTCAGAATATCCGGGAAAACAGACCGGAGAATCAACCTGATTCATCTGACCAAGACTGGACGGGATTTGGAAGAGAAATCGAGATTTATCGCCAACAAGACCCTGAAAGAGGCCCTGCGTGGCCTTAGTGTGGAAGAATTAAGCATAAGCCAGGAAGTTTTAAGAAAAGTGTTTTTAAACACAAAGGATTAAAATGCTCCTTTTCCGTCTTTTTTTCTATGAAAAGTTTCGGAGTTTAAATAATTATGCTTTAATTTGTAGGCTGAATGGAGAAAAACATAAAAAGAAACATACAATGAATAATTTTTTAAAGAATTTGGGTATTCTCTTAATCGTTCTGGGAACTGCGGTATTGGTTCTGAGTTATGTATGCAACTGGCTTGATTATAACTGGCCTAACGGTATAGCCTTATTGGCTATTGTGGTCGGTATTATCGTCCACATTGTCATGAACAAGAAAATACAAGATTAAGAGGTAAAAGAATGGCCCCGGATGTTCCTCAAGGAAATCCGGGGCCATTCTTACGTTATCTGTTCTTATTCCTCTTCTGTTGTGGGGATAATCAAACGATAACCTTTTCCATGGACGTTGTTAATCTCAATGGAAGGGTCGTCTTTCAGATGCTTGCGCAATTTTGTGATATACACATCCATGCTCCGTGCATTGAAGTAATTGTCATCAATCCAAATCGTCTTCAATGCCAGTTCACGTTGTAATACATCATTGGCATGCGCACAAAGCAATGAAAGCAACTCACTTTCCTTGGTTGTCAACTTGGTTTGCTTGTCACCGATAGCCAAAATCTGCCGTTGCGTATCGAAAGTAAAACGACCCAGTTTATACATGTTCGTCTCCTTTACTTTCTTACCCCTCACACGGCGCAAGATGGCCTCCATACGGAATACCAGTTCTTCCATCGAGAAAGGTTTAGTGATATAGTCATCAGCCCCTATTTTAAATCCGTCGAAAATATCCTCCTTCAGGTTTTTGGCCGTCAGGAATATGATAGGTATTTCAGCATTGACCTGTCGGATTTCCTGTGCCAACTGGAATCCATCCTTCTTTGGCATCATAACGTCCAACACACACATTTCGTAACGGTTCTTCAAAAATGCCTTGTAACCGGCATCTCCGTCCGGAAACAGTTCCGCCTCATAACCCTTGGCCTGTAAATACTCTCTCAGCAACATGCCCAGGCTCTCATCGTCCTCGCATAATAATATTCGCAATTTTTCTTCCATAATTCTTATTTTTTTATTGTTGGTAATGTGATTATAAATTTCGTTCCATGACCGTATTCGCTTTCTGCATGTATCACGCCATTCTGTAACCCCACGATTTTCTTGACGTAGGCCAGTCCTAAGCCGAAACCTTTGACATCATGTTTATTGCCAGTATGCACACGATAAAACTTATCGAAAATCCTCTTCAAGTCATCTTTCTGTATGCCTATGCCGTTATCTTCTATTGAAATATTGATCTTGTCCCCCGTATTCCATGTCCGAAGAGTCAAATGCAGTTCCACATCATCACGCTTGTATTTGACCGCATTATCCATCAAATTGAATATCACATTCGTAAAGTGCATCTCATCCACATAAATCTCCGCCTGTTCGGCTTTGAAATCAGACGATATACTTCCTCCATTCTGCGACACTTTCAAAGTAAACGTCTTAATGACTCCCGCCAACAACTGATGTGCATCCAACTCTTTCTGCTTGAACGCAATGTTATCTCTGTCGTACAAAGACATTTGCAGTACTTTTTCCACCTGAAAACGTAAACGCTTGGTCTCGTCGTTAATGACCCGCGAAAGATTCTCGTACATCGCCTCGCTCTTCTTTATCGACTGGTCGCTCAGCATCTGGGCGGCCAATGAAATAGACGAAATCGGAGTCTTGAATTCATGCGTCATATTGTTGATGAAGTCATTTTTCATCTCCGTCACCTTTTTCTGACGGAATATCACATATATCGTAAAGACAAAAGTGACAAACAGAATGATGGTAAAGGCCAATGCCGGAATCATCATCCGTGCCGTTTCCAACAAATAGGAATTCATATCCGGAAAATGAATCCTCACAATGCCGATTTTACCCGCAGGGTCATTACGGAACAACACCTGGGAGTATGAATAGTCTTTTCCTTTCTCCTCGTAATCCGGGCATCGGTATACCTCCCGTCCGTCATTGGTAGCCACCGTGAAATGATAAGGAATACTGATTCCGTTATTTTCAAGCGCATTACGGATGTCCTGATCCAGCAATTTGAAATTAATCCGCTCTTCCAGGGGTTTCTCACTCGCTTTATACAAGATAGTGTATATTACTTCGTCAAGCAAACCCTTATGATATACATACGCATTCTTCACATACTCCTGAAACGACCTGGTGGCCTCGTCAATCGAATTATTACGCTCGATACGCAACACTTTCGGCATAGTGGAAGGATGCTTCACTATCGTATGCAATTCGAAATCGGAATATATCTTTTCTCCCCCGTGTGCAACTCCTACACCGTTGCTCGCATCTACAGTACCGACTATCCCGCCCATATAAAGTTTAGGCAAAGAATCCGAACTCGGGCTTAAATTGTCCCGCGTAAAGTTCTCCAGATAACGAAACGTCTCGTTCTGCTCCAAATTGCGGGATGCCTGATTCAGACTACGAACTACGGATTCGTCAAATTGTTCCTTCCGCATCTTCACCATCTGCTCGATGTAGCGCATCTGCAACAAAAGAAGTCCCAAAAACGAAACTCCGATAATTACACTTACTATCCAGATTGTAGACCTTTTCATATCAGCAAATATACATATCGAAAACGGGCATTAAGCTCATAAAAACTTATTCCTTCATTGAGTTTAACGTTATTAACAACAAAGTAATACAAAATGATTTATACAAGCAAACAAGGAATGCTTTATCTTAAAAATAAGTATTCAGTCGCCGAGAAAAAATATCTGCATGTATCCCTCAAGCAGTGCCTCCCACCTGTTCCTAAGATACGTTTTTATTGTGCAGCAAACGAAAAAATCCCGCCCTTCAACTTACTTGCATACTCAAGCAAAAAGTCGAAAAGCGGGATACCTCCAGTAGCTTAGTTTATTATTCTTCTTTACCTTGTTTAGCCTCAAAATCCTTAACCAGTTTCTCTTGCACGTCTGCCGGTACCAGTTCGTAGCTGGCAAACGACATGATGAAAGAAGCACGACCACCGGTAATGGAACTTAAAGAGGTACAATAATTGGACATCTCCTTCAACGGCACTTTGGCCACAAGTTTCTCATAACCGTTCTCGCTAGTCATCCCCATAATCATGCCTCGGCGTCCTTGCAAATCGCTCATCACATCACCCATCTTGTCACTGGGAACAAAGACCTCCACGTCGTAAATAGGCTCCAGAATCTTCGGCCCGGCCTCTTTAAACGCCATACTGAAAGCATTACGCCCGGCCAACATGAAAGAAATTTCATTGGAATCTACGGGATGCATCTTTCCGTCGTACACGATGACACGGACATCGCGGGCGTAACTACCCGTCAACGGGCCTTGTTCCATACGCTGCATCACACCTTTCAGAATAGCCGGCATGAAACGGGCATCAATGGCACCACCCACCACAGAGTTGATAAAGACGAGCTTGCCGCCCCACTCTAAGGGTACTTCTTCCTTGCTGCGCGCATTAATCCGGAACTCTTGTCCGTTGAAACGATATACTTCCGGATCGGGCATACCTTCATAATAGGGTTCCACAATCAAATGTACTTCGCCGAACTGCCCCGCTCCTCCCGACTGTTTCTTATGACGGTAGTCGGCACGCGCAGCCTTCGTAATGGTCTCACGATAAGGAATGCGAGGTTCTTCGAACTTAATGGCAATCTTTTCATTATTTTCCATACGCCACTTCAACGTACGCAAATGGAATTCCCCTTGTCCGTGTACCAGTATCTGACGCAATTCTTTGCTCTGCTCCACTACCCACGTGGGATCTTCCTCACGCATACGGTTCAAGGCATTCATCATCTTCTCGGTCTCTGCCTCGTTCACCGCCTTTACCGCACGGGTATACTTCGGATTGGGATATTTGATGAAATTGAAACGGTTCTCGCTATTTTTATCATTCAACGTATTCCCCGTCTTCACATCCTTCAGCTTCACCGTGCAACCGATATCTCCGGCCACCAATTCTTCCACCTTAATACGGTTGGCACCCGCACAAACGAACAACTGCGACATGCGTTCTTTCGACCCGCGGTCGGCATTGTTCAAATCATCACCTTCATGTACCTTGCCACTCATCACCTTGAAGTACTGCACCTCGCCGATATGAGGTTCTACGCCGGTCTTGAAGAAATAAAGCGAAGTCGGGCCGTCTACATCGGGAGTCACCTCCATACCTCTGGTATTATGCACTTTGGGCATCTCGCTGACGAAAGGCACGACATTGCCCAAAAATTCCATCAAGCGCCGTACACCCATATCCTTTCCCGCACAAACACAGAACACCGGGAACATCCCCCGTGCTGCCAATCCCTTGCGGATACCCTCACGCATCTCGTCTTCGGTCAGCGTTTCGCTCTCAAAGAATTTCTCCATCAATGTTTCGTCGTTCTCGGCAGCGGCCTCAACCAATACCTTGTGCATCTCCATGGCCTTCTCTTTCTGGTCTTCCGGGATTTCTTCTATCGTCGGTTCTCCACCTTCAGGCCCCCAGGAGTATTTCTTCATCAGCAACACGTCAATCAAGGCATTGAAGTCCGGCCCTGTTTTTATCGGATACTGCACCGGAACGACCTTGTTGCCGTAAATGGAAGTCAACTGCTCCAATATGGCATCGTAATCGCACTTTTCATCATCCAACTGGTTTACCAGAAAAATCACGGGCTTCCCTAACTTTTCCGTATATCTGAAATGATTCTGCGTCCCGACTTCCGCACCGTATTGCCCGTTCAACAGCAACACGGCCGTATCCGTCACATTCAGTGCCGTCAACGCCGCACCCACAAAATCATCCGAACCCGGACAGTCTATGATATTCAGTTTCTTATTGTTCCATTCCACATGATACACTGTGGAAAAAACCGAATAACCGTATTCCTGTTCCACCGGAAAATAGTCACTCACCGTGTTCTTGGCCGTAATTCTTCCGCGGCGCTTAATCAATCCGGCCTCATAAAGCAAGGCTTCCGTGAGTGTTGTTTTACCGGAACCATCATTTCCCAACAGGGCTATGTTTTTAATCTCGTTTGTTTGATATACTTTCATCGTGTAACATTTAATTTAAAGGTAACAACTAAACGGCACGAAATTTAGCAATAAAATCCCATACAGCCAACGATTCCGTGATTTTGTTCATTATGTTTTTAAACATAGTCTGCCTTTTCGGGTTCTTTTTCCTTCTTTCACTACCTTTGCACCACAGTTTTACACCTTATTATATATGGCCGGAATTTACATCCATATTCCTTTTTGCACAAGCCGTTGTGTATATTGCGACTTTTATTCCACAACATGTGGGGAAAAAGACAAGGCTTACATAAGTGCCCTGACGAACGAATTGCGTTTAAGGGCGAATTACTTGCAACAAGACGGACAAATGCCCGTAATTGAAACGATATATATAGGAGGCGGGACCCCTTCCACGCTCGACACGTCTTTACTCGAACCAATCTTCGAAGCATTATTCCAAACCTACAACGTGTCCGACCGGGCAGAAGTTACCATCGAGGCCAATCCGGACGACCTCACTCCACGAAAAATCAAATCACTCCATACTCTGCCCGTCAATAGGCTAAGCATGGGGGTACAGACATTCGACGATGGTAAACTACGTCTGCTCCACCGCCGACATAGTGGAGAGCAAGCCATCCGCGCAGTACATGACTGTCAGGACACCGGATTCGACAACATCAGCATCGACTTGATTTACGGCCTACCGGCACAATCCCTTCGCGAATGGGAAACGGACGTGGACACAGCACTTTCCTTGAACGTACAACATATTTCGGCATACGCGCTCATCTACGAAGAAGGCACTCCACTTTGGAAAATGCGCAAACGGCATGTAGTGGAAGAAGCTGACGAAGAACTAAGCCTGGAAATGTTCAGTCTTTTAATGTACCGACTCGAAAATGCCGGTTTCGAGCATTATGAAATTTCCAACTTTGCCCGCCCGGGCTTCCGTTCCCGACATAATTCCAGTTACTGGAAAGGCATTCCTTATTTAGGATGCGGCCCTTCGGCCCATTCTTTCGACGGACGTAACCGACAATGGAACCATCCGGATCTGAACGTCTATATAGACAAAGTGGGGAAATGCTTCTCCTCTGAAGACTTCAACCGCGCACCATGGATAGAGCAGGAAGAGCTGAACCTATACGAAAGATACAATGATTGCATCATTACTTCCTTACGCACGTCCGACGGACTAAACCTGAGCGAATTGAAACGAAAATTCGGCCAACCATTAACGGATTACTGCCTGCAAGCTGCCGCCGTCCACCTGAGAAACGGACAGCTCGAAATTATGGAAAAAAAAGAGCAAGCCCCCGAAGGCTTGCTCAAACTGACACGCCGGGGAATCTTTCTTTCCGACGGCATTATGAGTGATTTGCTTTACGTTCCAGACTGACTAATTCCTCATCTCCTGATAAGTGATTTCATAAAAACAAGGGTACACATTAGAAGAAGCATCACTATGCCCCTGTGAATGTGGTACAATGAGACGAACTTTGGCTATCTCTTCATCTGCATTGATTTGACGACCGATATTGATATAGGTTAAAGGAACCAACCACCCGGCAGGCACTGCTTTCGAACCGTAATACTGATACATCGCCCCACCCCCATTCACTGATGTATTGAATGAAGCGGTAAAGGTTCCGTAAGTATCCGTCACGTCCATGATGTCAGGGTTCGTCTGCCAGTAAGCCGAATTGTTCGTAGTCTGCACGGAATCCCTTAAAATATTGAACTCCGTATAACGGCAAATGATGCGCTTCTGTTGGCCGTTCTTCATCTTTTCACCTGCCCCTTTACGTACAATCTGCATATACACACCGGTATTCTCAAAGACAACGTATTCGTTTCTTTCGAGATTGGTCGTACTGTCCTGGGCATAAAACTCCCCTTCGGAAATCGTATTGATTTTACCGACATGAATCAATTCTTCCCCGTCACTCAAACGGATTACAACATCACGGTTCAGAAAAGCCGAAATGGCATCACGCTCTTTCTCCCGTTGCTCGGCGTATGTTTCCCCGTCGTCACAACTCTGCAATCCCCCTCCAACACCTAACACGGCAAACAAAATATAAATAATCTTTCTCATATTTAGTTTTTTATAAATCACATTTCATCTATCTGTCAATAGAGAAGTATATTTCTTCAAAGCCTTGCGGACAATCTGTACGGCCTCATCCATCGTACAAGAAAGTTCCCCGCCCGAAGCATTCAAATGGCCCCCGCCATTGAAGAACTCTGCCGCCATCCGGTTACAGGGAAAATCATCCACAGAACGCAAGGACACGCGAATTGCATGGCGTTCGGTATCTTCACGCAGAAATACCGAAAGACGGGATTTCCCGATTTGGAGCGGTATATTCACGAACCCCTCCGTATCGCCTTTCCTATGCGAAAACCGCTTCTGTTCTTCTCTTGTTAAAGTCATCAATGAAGCATGATATTCCGGAAAATACTCCAGTTTGACATATAGCATATACCCCATCAACCGAAAACGCTCAGCTGAGTAATTGAAAAATACATTGCGGTATATCTTGTCTTTGTCGATGCCTTTTGTCAGCAGGCGGCCTATAATATAATAAATATCGCTGCGATTGGAATTATAGGAAAAACAACCAGTATCCGTCATCATCCCTGTGTAAAGACATACCGCTTCCTCATACGTCATCGGCTCCACGCCTTCCAACTGCACCAATATACGATAAAGTAATTCACACGTCGAACTCATCTCTTGCCGAGAAACAGCCCAATCACAAAAATCTACTGGATCAAGATGATGGTCTATCATAATCTTAGGAGTTCGGGAATCCATCACGGGTTTCTGTAATCCCTGCAAACGATCGGGGGCGTTGAAATCCAAACAAATAATCAAGTCAGCCGCCGCCACCAAAGGAGCTACTTCATTTTCATGTTTCTCATGAATGCGGACACGTTCCACTCCGGGCATCCATTTCAAGAAATCAGGAAAGATATTCGGAACCACGGGTTGGGCATTTTTGCCTTTTCGCCATAGGAAATGGGAAAAGGCCAAAACAGCACCCATGGCATCTCCATCGGGAGACACATGACATGTAATGATGATATTGTGCGCCTTATCCAGTAACGTACGCAAACGCTGCACGTCTACTTCGGACAAGAGATTATCCAACATATAAAAATTGTATTACGGTTTATAATTTACAAATATACTATAAAAAGTCTGCTGTTCCTCAATTTAAAGCAACTTTTAACGCTCCTTTGGCTTCCATATCATGGAAACTCCAACCTAATCTGTCACATTCTTGAATATAACGCCTCCTTTCATTTCGCCACAAAGAAGCATCCAACACCACACAACGGGGATTGAACAAACGAGACAGCTCATGCATACTGCCATGATAGCCGCGACAAACATAAAGATAATCGACCTCAGCCTGACACATTCCTTTTATCCCATCCCAACGGTCATCCGTAAGCATCAAAAAGGAGATGCCGTTCCTACCCGCCACCAAACCATGTACGGAAGAAATATAGTCATCCCTGAAATCAGCGGTCACGACCACAGGTACGTCCGAAAGCTTCTTTGCCCAAAAGGATTCTGCAATATAAGACATACGCTCCCTCACACTATCCTCTTCAGTCGAGAACAAATAAGAGCGTTCCGGTGAATAAATCACGTGGACAGACGGACATGAAGAGTGATTATAAAACACGATTTCCGGTCGGATCCTGCAAAACTGCCTGTTTACAGCAAAGGCACACAAAGTCAATATCACACTCATAAGTCCGAACTGTACCCGTCGGGCATAAGACCGGCAGAAAGGCATCAGCCAAGCACACAATACTACATAGCACCACAGCGTAAACCATAGTGACCAATCCGTATGGACCACAGCATACGGCCACTCCATCATCGCACGCAGACTGTCATTTTGCCACGTGCCCACCCGGGCAATCCACCACGCACAAACTGTTGTACCGATACCAGTAATCCCAGATAATAATATCAGAGGCATCCCATAAATCAATAGTGCCGTTAAAGGAGATACTACCAAAGTCGCCCATGCCGAATAAAACGAAAATGTACCGAAACGATAAGCCACCAAAGGAACGGTGAATAACTGCGCTGCGAATGACACCAACAAACTTTGAAAAATCCACCTCACATAACGCCATTGCATCAACGGCAACTCCTGAAACCGGGGACATATCGTCAGAATACCGAACATGGCTAAAAAAGATAGTTGAAAGCCCACATCATAGAACCATAAAGGATTGATGCACAACATCAACACCGCACTCATGGCTAAAGAATTAACTGAAAACCCCGAACGACCGACCAAAGAACCGGACAACATCAAGGAATACATCAGTGCCGCCCTCACAAGAGAAGGAGGCAAACCGGCCAAAAAGGTATACCCCCAAACCAGTACCGTAGCAAGCATCGCCCCCAGTAGCCGCAAATAGTGCCTCCTACAATAGCTCAGTATAAATAAATTCAACATCGCTACCAAAAAGCCAAGATGCATGCCAGACAAAGCCAACACATGACTGACACCGACTCCCGCATAAATATCCTTCAACTCATCCGACAGTCCCGACTTTTCCCCTAAAGTCAAAGCTGCAAACAAGTCCAAAGCCTCACCCTGCAAACCGGTATTTCGATATACCTCCAATATTCTATCTCGCCATAACAGAGCTTTGATGCGCAAATCTATCCCCAAAGAAAGATGCCGCTCCTTATCCTCATATCCATGGATTCGTTTCCAACGCTCCTTTCCGATGAATACACGGCCCGATATGCCTTTCACGGCCAAATATTCCGCATAATCGAACTCTTCCGGATTACCTTTGTTTTTCGGTCTCCGGATACGCCCCTTAAAAAACAACTCATCTCCCGTCCGCAAAGTTTCCGCCAAAGAATCCCTCGAAAAGGTCAACCATAATTTGCTGGTTTGCCTCATAGCGAGACCGTTTCCGGACATCAACATAGCCTCTGCCCCTACCGTACGGGGCGAAATTTGAGGAGTATTCAACAATATGGCATGATACTCACGTTCCTCGTCCGTCCAAACCCGACGTAAGTTCTCCCACACATAAAAGGAACGCCACAATCCGAAGAAAAAAAACAGGAAACAAACAGAAATACCGAAAGACACGTAGCTTCTCAACTCACCATGACAAGCACGCCGATGCAATGAATATATACCAACACACAAGCACCACCCTCCAATTAGCAGCACTCCTATGGACAGAAAAATACCCGCCTGGCTACCGCCTCCCGCATATTGCCACAACAACCGTCCCAGCCACAAACCGGGAAGAAGCGGAACAGCCAACCTCACAAAAGGGTATTTCCGCCAAGATTCCGAACATATTCCAACCAGCGTCTACAAATTTTTCAGAACACGAATCTCTTCTATGGCATCTGCCGCATGAAAAACAGCACTCCCGGCTACCAACACATCCGCACCGGCCTCGACCAACAACCGTCCCGTATCACGGTTCACCCCACCATCAACCTCTATTAAGGCTTTCGACCGGCTTCCGTCTATCATACGGCGCAATTCCCGCACTTTATCTAATGTATGGGGAATAAAGGCCTGGCCTCCGAAGCCCGGATTGACGGCCATCAACATGACGATGTCCACATCCTCGATGATATCCGTCAAAGACGAAACGGGCGTGGCCGGATTCAATGTCACTCCGGCTTTCATACCGGCTTCCTTGATCTGCTGTACTACACGATGCAAATGCGGACAAGCCTCTACATGCACATTCATGGAATAAGCTCCCAAAGCTCTCACCTCATTCAGAAACTTTTCCGGTTGCACAATCATCAGATGCACATCCAACGGCTTCTCACACAAACGAGCCACATACTTCAAAACAGGAAAACCGAAAGATATATTGGGGACAAACACACCATCCATGATGTCGATATGCAACCAATCGCATTCACTACGATTAATCATGTCCATTTCCGGTTTCAGGTTTCCGAAATCGGCGGACAACAGGGAAGGAGCCACAAAATGCTTCATAGTACATATATTTTTAAATACATATATATGTACAAAGTTATATTAAATATCCTATATGCGCAAGCAAGCACACTGTAAAATATGCCACCTTACTTCAAAATCATTCTGGCAAACTCACCGTCTGCAAATTCAAGTTCTTTATAACTGCGTGCGAATAGCTTCAGAAAAGCAATAGTCCGCCGCGACGGTCGCTGCATTCCATTAGGTATAGTTATATCCATAAGCTGTCAGGTTACTTAAATCTGCTATTATAACGCTCTGACCGCTTATTTAGTATATCGCAGGATAGTTATTTTTAAGAAATAGCCAAATGAAGTTCCTTTTTCACCGCCATCTTACGTAAGTTCAACAAAGCATAACGCATACGCCCTAAAGCCGTATTGATACTTACCCCTTTTATATCTGCAATTTCCTTAAAAGACAATTCTTGGTAATACCTCATGAAAACCACTTCTTTCTGGTTTTGGGGCAAGTGTTCTACCAACAGTTTCACATCGTCAAGCACCTGTTCCCGCACCATTTTAGATTCCACAGTCGTTTCAGCCAATTTGATGTCATTGAACAAATCATACTCCACTTCATCGTTAGACACACAATTCTCATTGCGGGTCTGCCTGAAATAATCAATAATCAAATTATGGGCAATGCGGGTTATCCATGCCTGAAACTTGCCATTTTCCACATAACGTCCCTGCTGAATGGTCACCACAGCTTTCATAAACGTTTCCTGGAATATATCATCAGCCACATCTTGATTGTGTACAACAAAAAAGATATAAGAAAAAATCTTCTCTTCATATCTCTCCAACAAGATGTCAAAAGCACCATTATTACCTCCGGCATACAGTTTAACCAACATTTCGTCAGTCAAATTTGCAAAACTCTCCATCCTTATTTATTTTATAGTTAAGTAAGAGTATTCCAATAGGCAATAAACGTTTAATAATTAATAAATGAATTAACAGGATGCAAATAAAAGAAGAATTTTGGAATTACACAAATTTACGGGCAAAAATTATTCTCTGCTTAAAGAAACACAGGGAGAACACATGCATGCCCTCCCTGTTCTTTGACATTATATACTTTCAGGCTTATTCCTGTTCTGCCCTGTCTGTAATGTGCTCTCCCTCCGTAGGAGCCAAGACCTCGTCAAAATCCGTCATGCCGGCCTTGACCAACAAATTATACCAACTTACCAACTTCTTGATATCGGCAGGATAAACGCGGTCACGATCATAATTAGGCAATATCTCTGCAAGATAAGAAGCCAGTTCCTCACGTGAAGCCTTTTTATAATCAAAAGCAGAAAGCTGAGCCTTCTCTTTTTTCTTCAGGCTATTCAAAACTTCCCTCAAAGGCACTTCACCTTCATCCGTATACATGGCTATATCTGCCAAGGAAATGACCTTATCGGTAGCAAAAGCCGGCATACGTTTTTTCACCTCGTCCAACGTTTCTACAATCAAACTACGGTTTCCACGCGAAACCAACTTATACAAACCGGGTTTACCGGAAATAGCCAAAATCGTTTCTAACATATTCAGGTTTATATTTTATTTTTTAAAACAAATGCAAAGATAGTCCTTCACCTACTTTTTTTCAAAATCTTCTTTCTAAAAAAGCTTAATCTTCATGCAACCTTCCCCCACCGATCTTCATCCACATATCTCTTAAGATACCCTCCACGTCTGAGTTTCCATCATTATTTATAATATAATGCGCCCGCTTGCAACGCTCTTCGTCCGACATCTGGGCTGCCATACGCGCCCTTACCTGAGTTTCGGAAGCCCCGTCGCGTTTCATGACACGCTCTATGCAAACTCTTTCCGGAGCACGTACCAACAAGACTTCATCTACCAGACGGTCGAAACCGGACTCGTAAAGAATGGCACATTCCATAACGACCAACGATCCGTTCTGCTTATCCACCCATTGCAGGAAATCATCTTGCACCACCGGATGTACAAGCCGGTTGATACGCTCTGCATGGAGCGGAGAGGCAAATAAATATGAAGCTATCAGTTCACGGTTCAATGCTCCATCCGGCGTATAAGCCCGCTCTCCGATCCTATCCACCAATCCCTGGCGAATGGTTGCAGATTCCATCATCAAACGCTTTGCCTCCTTATCCGTATCATACACGGAAATATGCTGACGACGTAATAAATCCGCCACATAACTTTTCCCGCAACCAATGCCTCCCGTAAGACCAACCTTAATCATATCACTCGTTTTCTTCCTGTACTTGTTCTATCAAATAATCCACTTCTGAAGGGTCTATACGCACATTCGATACTCCGGACGGCATCGACTTTAGATAAAGCTGAATTTTCGAACTGTGATTCTTCATTAGTTCTTCGTACGTGACAGCCAATACAAAATCGTCCGCCGTAATTTCCTTAAACTGGCTCATTCCCACACGAAAAGTAACTTTTACTTTTGAAGGAAATGTACGCAAGTCCTTACTGCCAGGAAAATTAACACCGAACACAGGAACTTCCACCGTTTTCTCCGTATATAAGTCTATCATCACATTCATTTCCACCTGATCGGGGATGAACTTCGCCCCTCTCACTGGGCGCAACATGCTTATTGTTTTTTCGTTTGCAGACAAATCCAAAAAATAAACCGGAGTGATAAAAGCTTCGGTTATGGTATCCAAAATGGCAGAAGGTGCCAACACTTCCACCGAATCAGGTGTAAACTCCACCCTTTGCAGGTAATACTCCGGAGAGGTTTCCACGACCCCAACCAACTTGACCGGCACTTTCTTACGGGCACCCTTATTAAAAAAATATTCCAACGTATCTGGCTTTAAAGACAC
The DNA here is from genome assembly GCF_986071375.1 of Paraprevotella sp. NCBI lineage: Bacteria > Pseudomonadati > Bacteroidota > Bacteroidia > Bacteroidales > Prevotellaceae > Paraprevotella > Paraprevotella sp. Next base: position 90,186 of record NZ_CFQRNQ010000010.1, read on the forward strand.
AATACGAGTGGAAGACAACAACTGTGCCTGTACTTTCTTTTGGACATCCAAAAGCGTAACGGAAACACGTCCGGAAGCGTTTCCCTTGTCATAATCCTTATAGTCCACTCGCACGGGAACTTGTTCCGTACCATAAATATAACGAACCAAAACCGTACCTTTATCTCTTATCACTACATTTAAATCAGAAGGCAAATCCGATGTAATGACCACATCTGACGGCACATTTTCCAATTTTAAAGGTATTTTCAATTCTACATCAAATGTTTCATTCAAAGATTGCAACAGCCAGAAAGCCGCAGAGACGAAGAAAAAAAACAAAAAAATCAAGAACTCCTTGTTTTTAGGACCTAACAAGAAGTTCTTGACTGTTGTATAGTATTTTTTGAACTGAACTGAATCCATTACGGTTATTTACCTGCGGCCGTGTCGGTCGGCGCACCGGCATACACTGAATTCTTAGCGATTTTAATTTTTACGCCGGAGGCTATCTCCACCATCAATGTATTATCGAGTTCATTCACTTCTTTCACTTTTCCATAAATTCCGCCTGCCGTTACCACATCAGTACCCGGAACGATGCTGTTTCTGAATTTCTGGATTTCTTTTTGTTTCTTATTCTGAGGACGAATCATAAAGAAATACATGATGGCGAAAATAGCGACCATCATAATAATCATAGACATGCCTCCGCCTTGTTGCTGCAATAAAATTGTCAATAAATTCATGGTTGTATTATTTTAATTGTTTGTCTTCTCTAATTTTTTCTCTGCTATTAATTTTTTGGAAACGGCATCCAACAATCCATTCACGTATGCCCCACTACGCGGCGTACTGTAGATCTTGGCTATATCTACATACTCGTTCAATGAGACATTCAACGGAATATTGGGAAAAGTCAGAATCTCTGCCAATGCAATTTGCATAATCAACAAATCCATAAGGGCAATCCGATTGAATTCCCAGTTCTTTGTATTATCGCTTATCAGCTTACGGTAATACTCCGCATTCAACAACGTGTTACGGAACAAACGATGGGCGAATTCCCGATCTTCTTCATCCTTGAATTCCGGCAAAAGCTCCTGTCCGGCTCCTTTAGCCTCGTCAAAACGCTTGATGGTCTTCAGCACAAACGTATCCACGATATATTTGTCGTCGTTCCAATATAGGCTCATATCTTCAAGCAAGGAGTCCAACTCTTCATTATTAGAAATGACATTCTTATATATCTTGCGCCATAACTCACGATCCTGTGCATAAGAAGACTCGGATGATGCCATATACTCTTTGTAGTAATCCGTCTCTATGATTTGTTTGTACAACGAACGCACAAACCCTTCTTCGTTCACCCAACTTTTTTTCTGGTTTTCACGAAAATCCAACAGTTGTTTGTTTACTTCCAACTGCATGATAAAACGATTGTCAATAAACTTTGTACTGGGCGGTTCACCCACCTTGATACGGTTATACCTGCTCTGTGCCGTCTCTACGGCACGTTCTGCTATCCGGTTGATTTCTACCATCAGGGCCAATAGGTAATTATACAAATCATAAGCCTTGGCCAAACTGAAGAAAAGTTCTTTTTCCGCCGTATCTATGTTCTTTCCCCCGTTTTGGTAATAAGCATAAGTAATCTGAACAACCTTTAAGCGTATAATCTCTCTGTTTATCATATAATATTATATATTGCAGTGCAAAAGTACGTATTTTATAGATAAAAAGGCCATCTTTCCCTCATTTTTTTTGGATGTTTTAAAAAATATTCTCAATTTTGAAGTAGTTATTTATAAACCGCAAAATATGGAAGATTTCAAAAAGAACCAGGAAAGAGATAAAGACATCGTCTTTTCCAAATCCGTAAAGGCAGGAAAACGCATTTATTATGTGGATGTGAAGAAAAACAGGAAAGGTGAATTATTCATAGCCCTCACAGAAAGCAAAAAAGTCATATCGGGAGATACGGAATCTCCATCCATAAATTTTGAAAAGCATAAGATATTCCTTTACCAGGAGGATTTCGAGCACTTTATGTCCGGGTTGGAAGAAGCTGTGAACTTCGTCCGCAAGGAACAGCCAGGAATAGAACCGCGACAAAGTCACAATACAACAGGTGATGAAAGTAACATAAGTTCAGATTTGAAAATTAACATGGACTTAAACGTGGAAGATATCGGATTAAATGTAGAATAACGCTAACATATAAAGGATAGGTTTGGGGTCACATGATTCTAAACCTATCCTTTAATAGCTCCAATATTTGCTTCCGGAAAGATTAACCTAATATTCCTAACTCATGAAACAAGCTATACTTTTTTCCCGGAATATCTCTATGCAGGATTCACTTTATTGGCACTCCTGTCCTAAATATTCAACAAAAGCCTTGATTGGCAGTCGGATGTGCCCGTACAATCTGCGCCAAACGATTTTCCGTTCTAAGCCAAACAATTTTTCAATCTGCTGAGAACGATTTTCAGGTATGCCTACACCTGTTTTACGGGCTTTGCTGTGCCAAACGCCCTGCCCCACCTCCCACAAACGGTTTTTCGTGCGAAAGGGTTCGCATCCTTCAGACGCCCTCTGTACCAATGCTTTAAGGTGAACTTTCTGCCTTTACATCCTTCACCGGGATTTCACCGGGAAATGATACACAGCATACAGGTTCCGATTTACAAATGTAAACAGACTGGTAATCAACAGGGTTATGGTGAAGGGTTTGACAAGAGCTTTTTCATGTCGTATATTTGCGGGCAGAAAACAGACCCTAAACACGGCTACTATGGATTTCAAAAGGATTGCACATCATGCCGTAAGGAGGTGGAACAAAAAACGAAAGGCAGAAAAAGCTGCGAACACGCCACGCACCGCTGTACCGCAAGAGGAAACGCTACCGAAAGCCGCCAACCTCAAATCCGCCCTCGGCAGTTTCCTCGCCGGACTACACTGCGTGATGGAAATATGAAAAAAACACCCGCAACATTTGGCCATGCCAATGAAAAGCCGTAATTTTGCACCGCTTTTCAGCATCATCGAAAGATGCACACATCGTGTGATGGTGAGATTAAGCATAAATCACTTAATTTAGAGTAACACAAAAAATTAATGCAATGAAAGAAATTAATGTAAAAGGTACAGTAAGAACTGTATTCGGCAAGAAAGCTGCCCGTGACATCCGTAGAGCCAATGCTGTTCCCTGCAATTTGTACGGAGAAGCAAAAGATGAAAACGGCGCACCAGTCGCATTGGCATTCACCACGACAAACGATGAACTGCGCAACCTGATTTACTCCCCGGATATCTATGTTGTAAATTTGAACATTGACGGTAAGGAATACAAAGCAGTATTGAAAGAGCTTCAATTCCATCCGGTAAAAGACAACGTATTGCATGTGGATTTCTACGAAATCACTGAAACCAAACCCATCATAATGGAAGTGCCCATCAAACTGAACGGTTTGGCAGAAGGTGTGAAAGCCGGTGGACGTTTGGCCGCATCCGTACGTAAATTGAAAGTAAAATCTGTTTATACTCAAATCCCCGAACGCCTGAACATCGACGTGACGAGCTTGGGATTGGGTAAGACCATCAAAGTCGGTGAATTGCATTTTGATGGTTTGGAGTTGGTTACTAGCAAAGAGGTTGTCGTTTGCCAAGTTAAGATGACGCGTAGCGCAAGATCTGCCGCATCTGCTGACAATTAATCCATAGACAGCGAATGAAATACTTAATTGTCGGTTTGGGCAATATCGGAAACGAATACGCCGGAACCCGTCACAATATAGGTTTTAGAGTATTGGATGCCTTGGCCAAGGCATCCAATCTTGTTTTTGAGGACAAACGCTACGGCGCTGTGGCTTCCCTCTCGCTGAAAGGGCAGCAATTGGTGCTTTTGAAACCGTCCACCTACATGAACTTGAGCGGAAACGCCGTCAGGTACTGGATGAACAAAGAGAACGTTCCCCTTGAACGTATCCTGGTGGTCGTAGACGATTTGGCCCTTCCATTCGGTGCCCTACGCATGAAGCCAAGCGGAAGTGATGCCGGTCATAACGGATTGAAAAACATAGCCTCTGTCTTAGGTACACAGGCATACGCCCGACTTAGGTTCGGCATCGGTAACGATTTTCCCCGGGGTGGACAAATTGGCTTTGTACTGGGACAATTCACGGAAGAGGACTTGGAAACCATGGACGAACGGGTGGGACTGGCTTGCGAAATGATAAAAAGCTTCTGCCTGGCCGGTATCCAGATTACCATGAACCAATTCAACAAGAAGTAGAAGGAGTATGAACGAAGCGAGAATTGACAAGTGGCTGTGGGCCGCCCGTATCTTCAAGACACGTTCGATGGCCGCTGCAGCCTGCAAGAAAGGACAGGTTTCCATGAAGGGAGCGCAACTGAAACCTTCACGCACCGTCAAGCCTGGTGATGTCATTGAAGTGCGCAAACCTCCTGTCACTTATTCTTTTAAGGTCAAGCAGACCATAGAAAAACGGGTCGGGGCCAAACTGATTCCGGAAATACTGGAGAATGTCACTCCACCAGAACAATACGAACTTTTGGAGATGAGTCGCCTGAGCGGTTTCGTCGGTCGCGCCCGTGGAACCGGACGCCCAACGAAGAAAGACCGTAGGAGCTTGGAGGAATTCACCACACCCGAATATTTGGACGACCTGTTGTTCGACTTCGATGTCGAAGACGAAGAAGGCGGGGAAGACGATTAAGGTTTACCCACAAAAAGCCGTGACAGGGCTTCTTTCTCCCCTACTAGCCAAATGATGTCTCCGACACGGAAAACCCTCTCGGCTTCAGGTTTCTCCAACATACCGTCGGAGGTCTCAATGCCAACAATCATACAGTGGTACCGGTCGCGGATGCCACTGTTTTTTATTTTTACCCCTACGAATCCGGACACCTCGGTAATCAGGAACTGTTTCAACTGCATCTCACGGTCCTGAAGTTCCGCCTCTACGATGACCGTATTCGCCAATGCACCGGAAAAACGTTCTATCTGCTCGTCCGTACCTATCACCTGGATATGGTCACGAGGATAAATACGGTCATTGCCGTTGGGTATATTCATATAGTGCGTTCCGCGAATGATGGAAACGACGTTGACCTCATAACGTTGCCCCAATTTTAAATCACCCAACAACCGGCCTCCCCAAATAGACTCTTCCGGAATTTCAAAGTCAGCCAGATGCAAATCCTTAGACAATAAACGTTGTGCATAACCGGGCTGCACCTTACCATCGCGACGCGCCAACATGTCCCGACTATGCAAGTTGTCCATAAAGACTTTCTCCATCCGGATGGAATTCCGTCGCAACGGACGGGACAAGGAGATTCCCCCTACAATCAACAGGGTAAACAACAACAACAAGGGGTCGGCAAACGGCACTAAAAAGCGGATGATATAGAAAATGAGCATACAAACCACCACCGACCTCACAATAAGCGTAAAGACCAACGGCAAACGGTTGTAACGACTTTCCTTCCACAAGGCCTGAAACAAAGACGAACGTCGGCCGCGTGCCATGACACCCCGCAAAAAAGGAGCGATGCAAAGCAGCGTGACGACTCCGCAAAGCGCATTCGCCCACCAATGGGGCAATATCTCGCGGGTAAAGGGTAACAGAAAACGGAAAGACAGGGCAATGACCGTCACGGAAAGAATCGTAAAGACCACAACCTGCCTCAACATGGCAGAAATCAGTTTCTTCCAATTTCCGGAATGGCTCTGCACCACCGCGCCCGGCGTATAGCGTTCCAACCACGCCACCCAACCGTGGGGCAACACGCGGCACAACCAGGAATAAGCCGGACCAGAGGCTTTCAGCATATAAGGCGTAGTGAAAGTCGTCACTACGGAAACGGCTACCACAATAGGATAGAGGTAATGGCTCGTCACGCCAAGCGACATCCCCAAAGAAGCGATGATAAAAGCAAACTCCCCTATTTGCGACATGCTAAAGCCGCACTTCATCGCCTCTTTCAACGGCTGCCCGGCCAATACGAAACCGAACGTCCCGAAAAAAGCCTGCCCTGCGATGATAGTCAAGGTCAAGGCTACTATCGGCCAGGCATACTCAACCAATACTTCCGGGTCCACCAACATCCCTACGGACACAAAGAAGATGGCACCGAACAAATCCTTCACCGGAGCCACCAACCTTTCTATCCGCTCGGCTTCTACCGTTTCGGCCAAGATGGAACCTACCACAAAGGCGCCGAACGCAGCACTAAAACCAGACTCCACAGCAACCACCGCCATGACGAAGCAAAGCGCCAACGATACGATTAACAAGGTCTCGCTGTTCAAGAACTTTTGGTTTTTCCTTAATATAATAGGTATGAGATATAACCCAACTACAAACCAAAGTATCAAGAAAAAGCCTAATCGGAGCAATCCCGCTATCAACTCTTCTCCTTCTATATTATGGCTTACAGCCAAAGTGGATAGCATCACCATCAACACAATGGCCAGTATGTCCTCCAGAATCAGTACACTGAGCACGATTCCCGCGAACTTTTTCTGTAAAACACCCAGATCCTGAAAAGCCTTGTATATAATGGTAGTGGAAGACATGGCCAACATTCCGCCCAGATAGATGCAATCCATGCTCTTCCATCCGAACAGATGCCCGACAGACGTGCCTAAAAACATCATGCAGAATATAATGGTAAGGGCGGCAATGACCGGTGCCGCCCCCATCTTGAGTATTTTCTTGAAACTGAACTCCAGTCCCAACGTAAACAACAAGATAACGACACCTATCTGCGCCCAAATATCTATGCTGCCCACATCCCGTACCGATGGCGTATAAACAAAATGAGGCCCTGCAATGAATCCTGCTACTATGTAACCTAGCACAACCGGTTGCTTGAGCCACTTAAACAATAGGGATACCCCGGCGGCGACTAACAATATCCACGCCAAATCCTGAATCAATGCCGGAAGATGTTCCATTCTCTGCTATTTTACTGCCGTCAACTCTGCTATCTTCACAATGGTCATCATCGCCTTTTCCATGCTCTGCACCGGAACAAACTCATGGCGCCCATGAAAATTCAGTCCTCCTGCAAAAATGTTAGGACACGGCAATCCTTTAAATGAAAGCTGCGCCCCATCCGTTCCCCCACGGATAGCCCTCACCCGGCACTCTACCCCGCATGCCTCCATGGCCTCTTTCGCTATGTCGATGATATGCATCACCGGCTCCACCTTCTCGCGCATGTTGTAATATTGGTCACGCACCTCGACCGTCACCGTACCCTCCACGGTTTCCTCATTCAGTTCTTCAGCCAATTGCCGCACGAACGCTTTACGGGCTTCAAACTTCTGCCGGTCATGGTCGCGTATGATATAAGACAAGATGGTTTCCTCCACCGTACCTTTCATACCTGTCAGGTGGTAAAAACCTTCATAGCCTTCCGTGGTTTGCGGGGTTTCGTCCGAAGGCATCCTGCGGATGAACTCAGCGGCTGTCAGCATGGCATTCCGCATCTTGTCTTTGGCATACCCGGGATGCACGTTCAGTCCTTTCACCGTCACTTTGGCTGCCGCTGCATTGAAGTTTTCAAACTCCAATTCGCCTACTTCTCCGCCATCCATAGTATAAGCCCACTCACAACCGAACTTCTCCACATCAAAAAGATGCGCCCCCATACCGATTTCTTCGTCGGGATTGAAGCCCACACGGATTTTACCGTGCTTGATTTCCGGGTGTTCCCGAAGGTAAACCATGGCCTGTACGATTTCCGCAATACCGGCCTTGTCATCAGCTCCCAACAGGGTATGGCCGTCCGTGACAATCAAATCCTCACCCACATGATCCGACAATTCGGGAAATTGTTTCGGCGACGTAACAATCCTCTCTTCAGCGCACAATACAATGTCCCCTCCATCGTATTGCTCCACGATTCGCGGTTTCACATCCTTGCCCGAGCAATCCGGCGAAGTGTCGATATGGGCTATAAAACCGATTGTAGGCACGTCACGCTCCGTGTTCGCAGGCAACGTAGCATACAAATATCCATGTTCGTCCAACGATACGTCCTCAAGTCCTATCGCTTTCAATTCGTTCTCCAAATATCGTGCAAACACCATCTGCTTGTCAGTACTCGGACAACCCTCTCCTTCTTCATTCGACTGCGTGTCAAAACTCACGTATTTCAAAAATCGTTCTATCAGTTCCATAATTCATCATTCGTTTAATCTAAGTTGTAAAATTAATCAATCCTATAGTTTTTCGCAACAAAGGACTGCTTTTTTGTCCTTTTTTTATGTTATAAAACATGATAAGGTGGTTTTATTTAAAATAATTCCATTTATTTTTTGTAAGCGCACTCTTTTATTGTATATTTGACACCAAATAATATTAATCCTAACAATAATGAAACCATGAAAAGACCTATACTGGTATTTTACAGCATGTTACTTGGTTGTACGGCTACATACGGACAACAGGATGTCACATCCATTTATCTGGCTAATCCCTCTTTCGAAGAGGACGCAAAGGCTTGTACACAGGATTCCCCCGACGCACTTTATGAAGGCACCGAAGGGTTGCGAGGATGGAACTTGTCGCCCAAAGGATGGCAAATTACCAGTCCTGGAAAAGCCCTCCTTATTAACAAGGAATGTGCCACAGACAATGGATTCGGCAAGACGGAAGCAGCCAACGGGGATTTTGCCTACTACCAACGTTTCGGTTGGGGCAGTGCAAATTCGGAAATGAGGCAAACCACATCCACCCCTTTGCCGGCCGGGGAATACGAACTGAAATTTTTCAGCAAAGCTTTTGCCGCCAACAATGCCGCGACCAGTGCGACTGTCACGGTCAGCGACAGAGAACTGAAATCGTTGGACAAACTGACAATTACCTGCGTGAACGGAAACGCAGGTATTATGGCAACTTCTTCATGGACGGAAAATTCCCTGAAATTCAAGTTGGAGGAGGAATCCGCCATTACCCTATCGGCACAAATGAGTTGGGGCAACGGGGGAAGCTGCATTGCATACGACCATTTTACGCTGACACAACTGCCGGAGGGCAGCCTCGATCCCGACGCACCGAGCATTGAAGGCGGCACGGAAGACCAAGTGGACTCCCCCACCGAAGGAGTCATATCCCATGAGTTCGTAGAAGAATCAGCCATGCAACAGGATCTGTTGCAAATGTTGGCCAACTCCCTGACATACGCCCATAATATATGGTACGACTGCGCGGCTCCCAACAGTAAGGACGAAGCCTGCGGATATTTTAAAGCCAACAGTGCCGGACAAAGCAACGAGGACGGCGTGCGCACAAATGCCGACTTTTCCATGATTTGCGCTTTCCTTTATAAATATGGCAAAGGTAAAGTAAACCTTCCGGAAGGCATCACTTGGGACATGGTAAAAGACATGGCCGCGAAGTCACTCGTCTTCGGTTATTCCACCCATAAAGCCAATAAATTCAAAATAACCTCGGACAACAAGTATTGGGGTTCCGTCAGCAATGCCGACCACGTATGGGAAAGTTCGCTTTGGGCCACGTCATTGGCATACGCCTCTTACTTCCTGAACGAAGAATTGGACGAGAACCAAAAGACTTATATTTACAACATGATCAAGGCGGAATGCAATTACGAACTCGAACGCAGCATTCCCACGGGTTACAACGGCGACACGAAAGCCGAAGAAAACGGTTGGGAAACCAACATCTTGTCCTGTGCTTTGGGACTCTACCCCGACGATGCACTGGCCCACAAATGGTTCGACCGCCTGCGTGCGTTTGCCATCAATTGCTATTCGCACGCCGATGATGCCCAAAACACTACGGTCATCGACCCCGAATATGACGAGACCACCGTACAGGACCTGTACATCGGCAAAAACCTGTATGACGACTATACATTGCAAAACCACAATTACTTCCATACTTCTTACCAGAATGTCGTGATGCAGGAACTGGGCGAATCCCATCTGGCCCTCCATCTGTTCCAGGGCGAGAATCCGAAATGGAAGACCAATGCCTTGATGCACAACAACCAGAAAGTCATGGACGAGGTGCTCTGCCGTCTGGCGTTGGCCGACGGAGAACTGGCTATGCCGAACGGCAATGACTGGAGCATGTTCCTCTACGACCAAATCACCAGCTACACCACGGCTGCCTGCTTCCTGCGCGACCCGAATGCCCTGATGCTGGAAAATCTGGCTTACAAACATATCAAGGCCCGCCAAAGCACGACACAGGATGGAAGTTGGTTGCTCAACAGCGACATCGGCCCACGACGTATGGGTGTGGAAGGACACCGCGTCATGATGACCTACCTGATGCATGAACTGGCTTCCACGGCAGACATGCAGGCCACATCTTGGAAAGATTTCAGCCAATCGCAGGAACAAGCCTACATCTTCACTCCACAAAATATCGTACGGGCCAACACGCCCGACCGTTTCAGCGTGTTCTCGTGGAGTAACGGGCTCAAGAGCTATACCGGATATATCGCGTCCAACAAGCCTGACAAAAACAAAATCATCGTGCCCTACAAGAAGAACAACACGGGAAACATCTTGGGTTGGTACACCGTAAACGGCAAGGCCACAGATGCCTCACCCGTCATCAGCGGCATCTACGACCTGAACGGGAACAGTTACACCATGAACGGCAAGTTGATGACCAACGGGAACAGTCTGGAAAACAACTTCACCCTCTTCTCCACCCCGGGCAACGCTTTCATCTACATGGATTACGTGGTGGGCAAAACCAACGGAACCATAACTGAAGAGAAAGGCGGCCTGATGGCTATCAGCACCGACCCGTTCACCAAAGAAAAACGTACGCTCTACCATAGCAAAGGACGATTGCAAACCGATGGCAGCCAGTTGAAATCATTCGAGGGAAACTGGGTCAACATCGACAATGAAGTAGGAATCGTGAGCACGGCTACCGACAAATCCATCGCCTTCGGAGACCGTGAACTGAACAGTTCCATCTTCCTGTCCAAGATTTACCCAGTTTACTCGACCGACGGACGTAGCTTCAGCAACGGAAGCATCGTAGACCGCCGACACATTATATATTATAGCAATGTGGACTCGGCCGACACGGAACAGTTGGCTGCCGACGTACTGCCCCTGACAGCACAAGTGGCCGAAGGTTGGAACGGCATCATCGTCAGCGACCCTGACAGTGCGCGCTATCTGCTGCTCGGCAACTATCTCGGAGAAACGGCCTGCACCCTGAAAGACATCCTTTTGCCTGACGGAGCACCGGTCTTCACGGAGATGACCGCCGTCAACGGACGAGGCTCCACTGCCACATTCCGTTGCGACGTGAACCACAGCGTGGCCAATACGCTCCGCGTGTTCATCCAAGGCGACGGACTTTCCGCCCGACAGATGGAAAACGACTCTTGCGGTGCCTACCTCTATAATCATAGCGGACAAAAGCAACAAGCCCAAGTCACGATTTGGGCTGACGGAAATAAACTGACCGCAACAGTCACTGTGGAACAAGAATCTTGTGTATCCGTCAAAGCTGTCGGGAACGAAATCCTTACCGAAACCGTGGACCTCAAAGAAGAACAGGAAGAATTTTTCGATGTCACTGCACAATTTCTCTCCAATCCCGGTTTTGAAGAAGACCAGACCTACGGAACAGAAAGCAAAGTGACATTGAACGGAGTGGTCTACGATCCTTGCTACGTCAATACGGTCAAAGCATCCGACAGCAAATGGCCGCAAGTCCTGCCCATCCAAGGTTGGACACCCGGCAACAGACTGAAAGGCGGCTCCAACTTCGCCGTACTGTATTCCATGCCTTACAGCACCACCATGTATTGCGTATCTCCGTCCAACGTGGGCAACTCGGCCAGTATCATGGCAGCTCCCGCCACGGATGATGCCTGCGGCAAACGCTGCCTGAGCATCCTGAACTCCTGGGACAGCGGCAATAACAGCATCTCACAAACCTTCACCTTGCCCAAAGGCGAATACAAATTGAGTTTTCTGGCACAATACGTATGCGCCAACGAAATGCGGCACATCAACGATTACACCATCGCCACGACCGGCGACAACCTCAATTATTCCCGTTGCGGAATCCGTTTCGGCGACACGGAAATATACAAATATCCCCGGTTAGCCAACCATTGGGAAACTGTGGAATGCCCTTTTTCGCTTGAAACGGAAACTCAAGTGACCGTCAGCATGGGACTCGAAACCACAGCCGGAGTCGGAGCAGCCTACAATACCCGCTTATACATCGATCAGGTAAAACTTTACAGTAAGGACGAAATCATAGATGACATCTCAGGAATCCTCGGTGGAGCGGACACAGAAAATGTCGATGTGTACAATCTGCAAGGCATGAAATTGCGCAGCAACGTCCCTGCCGGGCAAGCCACAAGCGGATTGTCTAAAGGCATTTACATCGTAGGAAATAAAAAGACAATCCAACATTGACCTCAATATTCAACTGTTCGCAAGAGAGACTCGTTCCCGATGGAATAAGTCTCTTTTCGCTTTGTTACCGTATTCTCACCGAAAAGAAACCGGGTTGTCATATCCTACGCCTAACTTTGTAGCGTCCTAAAAAACAGAAGCACATGGAACGAAGAAGGCATTACCGCACGCTCGTGCTCTCCGACATTCATTTGGGTACCTCGCATTCCAAAACAGAAGAAGTCAGCCATTTCCTGAGCCACGTCGATTGCGACCGCCTGATTCTCAACGGCGACATCATAGACGGATGGCATCTGAAAAAATTTCCTGGACAATAATCTGGCTCCTCTCACGTTCGCCAACCTCTGCATCGTGAAAGACTATGAACTGGAAAGCGGCGGCAAACGTTACTTCGTCACTCACGGTGATATATTTGACCGGGGCACGACGCAAATGAAATGGCTCGCCCTTTTGGGTGACCTCGGCTATACTATCCTGTTGGCTTTCAACAGTTTCTACAACCGTTACCGCGTACGGCACGGCAAACCTTATTATTCGCTTTCGCAGCATGTAAAACAAAAAGTGAAGTCCGCCGTCAACTATATTTCGGACTTTGAACACACCTTGGCCGAATTTGCCCGTGCCCGCAAATACGACGGAATCATTTGCGGACACATCCATCATCCGGATAATACCGAATACGAAGGCATACATTACCTCAATTCCGGCGACTGGGTGGAGACCCTTTCTGCATTGGCCGAAGATGAAAACGGACATTGGAACATCATTTTCTATACTGACATCACCGACAGCCTCCCGCAATTTTCTGAACCCATAATGTCAACTTACTTATCGAGCATCTCACCCGGGAACCGGAGCCCGCACCCCAGTCTTTATATACAGAGAAAATACTACAACTTTTCAGGCGTTACAAACCGGTTTTATATAAATACCTAAACACCTAACCCTGTCTTTCATATCAAACAAAAACAAACAGGTATCAAAGAAATACAAAATACTCTCTATCAGGGAGAAAAAAATATATCTCTTAGTAAGAGATATACAAGTGGAATAAAAAACCTTCTTCATCGGCAAAATTAAGCAAAATCAGCGAATCTGCAAAATATAGGATTGTTTTTTTTCGTTCACAAACGGTTCCAAATGTTGATGAAATCGTTCCATCCGAAAACATAAATCCCTATAAATTAGCGCAATGAAAATACTCATTGCTCTCTTACTAAGAGAGCAATCATGCAAGCGAGCATGAACGGAATAAGAATTGTTTTTCATTATTGAAATTAGGTTAATGTAAAGGTAGCTGTCTTGTGAAAGACGGCTATCTTTTTTAGTCTGAATCCGTTGGAAAGCAGAAAACGAAAACACAAAAAAGACCCTAATACAAAACATAAAAAAGTCCTCCACAATCCATAGATTGTTAAGGACTTTCCTCTCGTGACCCCGGAGGGAATATAACAATAATTATTGTTTAAAAACATATAGAATAAATAAATACATTAAATACTGATAAACAATAGAATATAGAACTTTGCAATTTCATACACTATTATTCGACTTCATTTATTTGCATTTTTGTAGGCAAATTAGTAGGCAATTTTATACCTTTGCAAAAAACAACAATGAAAATACTATTAAGATTGTCTTCCAAAATAAATATGGGTGGAATGAGTGAGATAATGCTTTCCGCTAATAATAGAATTGGAGATAAAGTCGTAACGTTGCGTGCAAAATCAGAGGTGTATATTATACCTGTATTCTTTTCTCCCGAAAAAGGAGTGGATATGTCTCGGAAAAAGATTATTGCTCCTGATGTCAGAAAATGGCATAATGAAGCAAAAGAAAAACTTGATAGGATATTATCTGCCATTGCACACGAGGAAGAAACAGTGAGAAAGGAAGACATGACAGGTGATTGGTTGAAAAAGGTGGTAGAAAAACATCTTCATCCCGAACGTTACCAACAAGAATCCTCAGGAAAAAGCGTGTATGACCTTTGGGAAGAATATCTGTTAAAAAAGAACCTCAGTAACGGACGCATAAGGGGAATCCGTGTGCTAATTCGTGCTATAGCCAGGTATGAAGGGTTTATCAACGCGACAGAGAAAGAACGAAAGGATTTTGTTTTTGATATAAATAAAGTTACAAAAGAAGATATTGGTGACTTCATGGACTATTTAAGAAATGAAGAAAACCTTGCAAATGAGTATAGGCAGACATTTAAAGTACTATTGGAACGTTATCCCTCAAACATAGAAAAAGGTAAAAGCGAAATTAAAGGAAGGGGAGAGAATACAGTCATCACATTAATGAAAAAATTAAAGGCGTTTTTCAACTGGCTTTATGAAAGTGACAAGACATCAAACAGGCCATTTGACGGTTTTAAAATCGGAACAGAGAAATATGGTACGCCTTATTATATAAGCGTGGACGAACGCAACTTGATAGCTCGTACCCCTATGCCGACCAGACATCTTGAAATACAACGTGACATTTTCATATTCCATTGTTTCGTAGGATGCCGTGTCAGCGATTTGGTGAAGCTTACGGAAGCGAACATTACTGATGGAATATTGACTTATACACCACATAAAACGAAAGATGAAGGTGAACAGGCAGTTGTTGCACGTGTTCCCCTTCATGAAAACGCCATTAAACTTATAGGCAAATACCGTGGTACTGACAAAAAATGCCGCTTGTTCCCTTTCATCTCTCCACAAAAATACAATGATGCCATAAAGGAGATTTTTACCATTTCAGGAATAACACGTAATGTTGAAATACGCAATGCAAGGACTGGAGAAATTGAGGTGCGTCCAATAAATGAAATTGCAAGTAGTCATATAGCCCGGCGTACTTTCGTTGGAAATGCTTATAGAAAAGTGAGTGACCCTAATATCATAGGCAAGATGTCCGGCCATGTCGAAGGAAGCAAAGCTTTCAGCCGTTACCGAAACATTGAAGATGAAACATTGAAAAATGTTATTGACCTAATAGGTTAAGTTTGAAACGTTATCAATATACCTCTTTTTTGTGTATCAAAAACAAGTATTTTACAACAACGCAGTGATTGTCACAAATAAGATTTTAATTTATTCCATTGTATTTTATAGTATTAGTACCTTTGGGAATACCATTTTCTCAAAGGTATTTTCATGCAAAGAACCAAGATAGATATACAGAAAGTTTTACCTAATGAAGGACAAATAGAAGGACTTCCGAGAAATCCACGTCTCATTAAAGGCGAGAAGTTCCGGAAGTTATGCCGTTCTATCCAGTCTCTTCCTGAAATGACGGAAGCAAGAGATATTCTTGTCTACCCCTATCAAGGAAATTATGTTGTTATCGGTGGTAACATGCGGCTTCAAGCCTACAAACACTTGGGATGGAAAGAAGTACCCTGTTGCGTGCTGCCCGAAGACATGCCTGTGGACAGACTCCGTCAAATGCTTATACAGGACAATAACCCGTTTGGCGAGAATGATTGGGACGCTTTAGCAAATGAATGGGACAGCAAAGAACTGGACGATTGGGGATTTGATGTATGGCAAGAACCCCAAAAGGAGAAGAAAGCCCAACCAACCAAAGATGCACGGAACGAAATGGAGGCAGAAAAGCCCGACTTCTTTGCCGCCATGTTGGGAGACCGTATCTATGAC
Organism: Paraprevotella sp.; assembly: GCF_986071375.1. Classification (NCBI taxonomy): domain Bacteria; kingdom Pseudomonadati; phylum Bacteroidota; class Bacteroidia; order Bacteroidales; family Prevotellaceae; genus Paraprevotella; species Paraprevotella sp. The sequence goes on from NZ_CFQRNQ010000010.1 coordinate 106,290, forward strand.
AGCGATAACGAGTTTGACATCCCTACACTAAGATTGGACAGACAGCCCACAAGCGGCTTGCTTCTGCCATTTTCCGGATGGGGAGCGGACACAAGAGCAAAGAAAGGCATATCCACCTATCATTTCTACGTAAAGGATTACCGCTTCACAAACATCTGGAACAATCCCGTATCGGTATTGGATAGTGGATGCACTGAAATGGTAGAGCCTAACCTCTCCTTGTTCGACACCACGCCGATAGCCTACGGTTTGCAGTTCATCTACATGAAGCGTTGGATAGCCCGTTTTTGGCAGGAGTGCGGTGCAAAAGTGTATGCAGATTTAAACGTGTCGCAGAAGTTCTACAAGTACAACCGCTTGGGCATCCCCGACGGTTACAACGCTTTCGCTACACGCGGTTACGCCGACCGTCAGGAATACTTGAAGATGGAAATACAAACCGCCCGTGAAATATCAGGGCTTGACAAGCCGAACATGATAGTTTACGGCGGCGGTGAAAAAATACGTGAACTGTGCTTGCAGAACAATGTGCTTTATGTGGAGCAGTTCATAGCGAACAGGGTGAAACAAATCAAGAAAGGAGGTAAAAATGGCTAAGACATCAGGAGGAGTAAGAGGCGGTGGCAGTAAGTCTAACAGTAAACAAAGTAGAGCAATAGCGGTAGCGGAGGCAACCATAAGGAATAATAAATATGAAACGGCGGTTGCATACGATAGTAAAGGGAATTTGTTGCTAAATAAGAAAGGCGGCTCTCGTTCTGTAAGAATGACTAGCAACGAAATTTCAAAGTTGAAAGATTCCGTATTTACACACAATCACCCAAGTGCATTAGGGAAAACAGGCATTAGGGCTATTGGTACATCTTTTAGCCATCAAGATTTGAGATTCGCAGTTGGCGCGAATCTCAAAGAAATAAGGGCTGTTACACCTACATATACATTCTCTGTAAAACGACCTAAAAATGGTTGGGGTGTATCACCGAATCAGGTAAAAAGGGCTTATGATAAAGCAGAAAAAGAAGTAAGGAGAGAGATGGATAAATATCTTGATAGAGTTGGTCGCACAAAAACGTCATACGATAGAGCTAACGCAAGTTATTATAATCAAATAAATAAACGTGTAGCAGAGAAATTTGGATGGAAATACTCGCATAAAAGGAAATGATTCTTATCTTTATATTTTAATTTAAATGAATTGCAATATGGAAAAATCAGTAGTAGAAAAGAAAATCAAGGAGAAACTTGATGAATATGGATTTATAGAAAGTGATTTAACTCCATCCGAACTTGAAGAACTCAAAGATGAAGTAGAAGCAGAATTGAAAGGGGAAACCATACTCGACGGTGTGTTATTTAATATCCCATATTATGAGCGTATAGCGGAAAGAGAAAATAAGCAGTGATTATGGCAAAGACTTCGGGCGGTGTGCGTACATATCGACAAGGAACTTCCACCTATCGTAAAAGGCAAGCGGAAGTAGCCGCCATGCGTGCCAGTGGCAAGTATTCCAGTGTGGAAATGGGTAAAGGCGGCGGCTACGTAGCTATCGAGAAAAGTACGGCACGCCACAAGCCCGAAGAACTGGAGGCAGCCCGCATCCTTGCAGACAAAGGATATAAGGTAACGTTGAAGAATGAAAGCGGAATGAGCAAGACACCGGACGGTTACTTGTTCACCGCCTCTTTTGAACAGAGAACACCTACTGGTAATTCCGCTAAAAACATTCGTGCTTCCTTGTATCATGGTAGAGATAAAAAAGCTGATATTCCAATACTATACATGAAAGGTAACGGGCATACAAGGAAAAGCGTAGAGGATGGAATAAAGTATTTTGAGAGTTCAAGTAAATACCGTTTCAAAGAGATAATAGTAGTAACAAAAGATGGAAGAATACATCGGCATAAACATAACTCTTAAAAAGAAGCGGTCACTGACTTACGCTTCGACCTTACCCGATAGGAAATGTCCTACTAAGCAACCGGGGGGCTGCCAGTTCCCGACCCGGACTATAAGTATGATACAAAAGTAGCAATAATAATTGAGAAAGCATAGAAATCGGCTTGAAAACGGCTTGAAATGGCAAATAAGAGAATAGTTGAAGATGGGATAAAGACTCGTTTCACGAGCGAACGTCAGCCGCCCAAAAGTGGCCGAAAGCCCAAACTATACACCGTTGCCAAGAAAGCCTACAACGTGTCACGTGAGGAATGGAACGAAGTAAAATTATACCTCCTTCAATGTACCCCGCAGGAGATTGACACGATTATCGGCAAGGACGATACCCCGATGTGGGTGCTTATCCTTGCGCGTGGCTTAAAAAGAAATGCGGCAAAAGGAGTGACCGATGTCTTGAACGACATGGAAGACCGTTTGTTTGGACGTGCTGTGTCTTCCCCGGACAGCGAACAGACAATGGAACATGGAAGTATCAGTATTGATAAATGGATAAAAAAGAATAGTGATGATTGAATCAGTCCCTCAAATAGATCCACAAAACGTTTATATTCCGCTTTATGAAGACACGGAACACTTTATCATTCTCATAACTGGAGGTAGAGGTAGTGGAAAATCGTTCAATGCGGCTACTTTTATTGAGCGGCTTACATTTGAACAGTCAAGAGACCGCACGTTCGCCCACAGTATTTTGTATTGTCGCTATACAATGGTGTCAGCCAACCTATCTATTATACCGGAGATACAAGAGAAGATAGACATAGACGGTGGAAGCAAATATTTTAAAACTACTCGTTCGGATATAGTAAACATGTTCAGCGGCGGACGCATTATGTTCCGTGGTATCAAGACTTCTTCCGGCAATCAGACGGCAAAGTTGAAATCCATTCACGGCATTACGACTTTTGTCTGCGATGAAGCGGAAGAATGGACGAACGAGCAAGACTTTGACAAAATCATGCTTTCCATTCGCCAAAAAGGGATTCAGAACCGGATTATCATCATTATGAATCCGACTGATTCCAATCATTTCATCTATAAAAAATACATCGAGAACTCGCATAAGTTAGTGGAAATTGACGGGGTGCCGGTGCAGATTTCCACTCATCCGAACGTGCTCCACATCCATACGACCTACTTCGACAACATCGACAATCTTTCTCCCCAATTCATCAAAGAAGTGGAACAGATGAAAGCGGAGAATCCCGAAAAGTATGCTCATACGGTTATCGGACGTTGGGCTGATGTGGCAGAGGGGGCAATTTATAAAAAGTGGGGTGTCGTAAAGTCTATTCCTCAATGGTGCAAGAAGATTGCATTAGGGTTAGACTTCGGATTTACCCATGATGAAACAGCAATCGTAATGTGTGGGGTGATGGATAATGATTTGTACATTGACGAGATATGTTATAAAACACAGATGCTCACAAAGGATATTATCCAGACGCTTAGACCCTATCAAGGGATGAAAGTCATTGCCGATAGCGCCGACCCTCGTCTGATTCAAGAAATACATAATGCAGGAATACGTATATATCCGGTTGAAAAAGGAAAAGGCTCTGTCATTGCAGGTATTGAAAAGGCTAAGGAGTTTAACATATTCGTCACCGAACGCTCGTACAATCTGATGAACGAATTACGAAACTATGTTTGGGACAAGGATAAAGACGGGCATTATGTAAACCAACCGGCAGACGAACAGGATGACCACTTATGTGATAGTTTCCGCTATTATGTATATGGCATGATATTAGGTAAGATTCAGAAACCACGGGATAATTCAGGAATATTCGCACACTAAAAATATTGATATATGAGAACGATAGACGAAGTTTTAAGAATTGAGGATATAGACCAAAAGATAGCCTATTTGAAAAAAGGCCGCAAGACGGAGCTTCCCGATGCGGTGAAGCTGTACAACGACTGGAATCCTAACCGCCATGAGATAATCACGGACACGGAAAAATACCCAAAGATTAAAATCACGGTCGAAAAGGAGAAGGAGGTCTATGATGAAAAGACAGGCAAGACAACCACTATCCCGAAAAAAACAAAGGATGTGGAGCCTAACCGCATCGCTCTGCCTATTGAACAGGACATTGTGAATATTCAGACCGCTTTCACTGTGGGCACGGAGCCGAAGATGAACTGCGAACCGGAAGAAAACGAACAAGGATTGTTTTCTGCCCTGAGAAAGGTGTTGGAAAAGAACAAAATCAAGTATCAGAACAAGCGAATCGTGCGCTCGTGGCTTTCCGAACAGGAGTGTGCCGAATATTGGTACGTGGTGAAAGACGACGGCTTTTGGGCAAAGCTGAAACGGAAAATTGCTAATCTTTTCGGCGCATCTGCTCCTGAATATCGCCTGAAAAGTGTGATATGGTCGCCTTTCAGAGGAGATAAGCTCTATCCCTTCTTCGACGATAGCAATAACTTAGTGGCTTTCTCCCGCGAGTATAAAAAGAAGGATTTGGATGACATGGAGATTACTTGTTTTATGACCATCACGGCGGATTCCGTTTACCAATGGGAGCTTTCCGATGGTTGGAAACTCGTTTCCTCGTTCAAACACGGGTTTAAGAAGTTACCTATTCTATATTGCTATCGTCCGGAAGCCTATTGCGAGAAGATAAAAACACTTCGTGTACGGTTGGAGAAACTGTTATCCAATTATGCCGACTGTATAGACTATCATTTCTTCCCGATTCTGATGCTGTTCGGCGATGTGCAAAACTTTTCGGGAGAGTTCAAGAGCCGTGTCGTGGAACTGACAGGGCAAGGGGCAAATGCACAGTATTTGACGTGGAATCAAGTTCCTACGACAGTCCAATACGAAGCTGAAACGTTAATAAACCAAATGTATGCGCTCACAAATACCCCGCGAATATCTTTTGATGCAATAAAAGGTAGCGGGAACGTTCTTTCTGGTGTGGCTTTTGATTATGTATTTCTTTCCACCCACCTGAATGTGGAGAACTTGGCGGAAGTAATCGGCGAGTTCATGCAAAGGCGTGTTAATTTCCTCGTGTCCGCGCTTGGTTCTGTCAATTCCAGTCTTGAAAAAGCAGCCGAAACGATAGACATCAACGTGGAAATAGAACCTTACCGATTGGAAAACCTTTCAGAAAAGATAGACACAGCATTGAAAGCCAAGAACGGAGAATTATGGTCACAGCAGCGCGCTATCACTTTCGTTGGAAATATAGATAATGTGTTGGATGAGGTCGAGCAGATAAAGGAGGAGCAAGCCGAGAAACAGCAAAATGAAATCTCCAAGCAGGAAAAACTATCAAAGTTCAGTAGTAAAAGCAACCAACCTGTAAAATAGGACTACTGACATTTTGAATAATATTTGAGATACTTTTCCGGTTTACCAATATTATTCATATATTTGCGATAAAATAAGCTACTATGGTGGATATTAAAGAATTAAGAATAGGGAATTATTTAAACTTAAATTCTCAATTATTTAAGGTTAAAAAGCTGTCTTTAAATGGCAATTTTTATTCTTATGAAATTGATAAAAATCTTGTATGCGGATGTTATTGCAATCCATTGCCTTGTTATAGAGAAGTAGAATGTGTTTCTACTAAAGATTTGTCTCCTATCCCTTTGACATCAGAGCTTTTGGAGAAATGCGGCTTTGTTTATGAAAATGTATTTGATTCGTATTGGTCGCCTGATTTACGCTATTTAAAGGAAACTAAAGAAGGATTTTACTTGTATGACAATGAAAATTGTTGTTGCCGCATAAGTAAATCCATTCATTTCTTACATCAGTTACAGAATATGTATTACTGTTTGACTAATCAAGAATTGAATGTAAAGCTATAGACATCTTATCCATCTACGTATTGTCGGCGCGATTCCACCCGGTTTCGCGCTTTCTTTGTATTTAATTCATGACAATCCCGCTATTGTCACGTATTATTCTTCCCTAAATTTCTTTTTTCTCTTCCACATCTGTAATTTTACCGTAGGATTTTATTAATCAAGCTCATACGGTATGACAATATTTGAAATGATTTTGGCAGGACTGCAAACGAAGTTTCCGGGTACGGACACTGCCACTTTGACCCGAATCGCCACCAAAAAGGCAGAGGGTGTAACGGACGAAACAAAGGTAAACTCCATTGTTGAGGGTATCTCTATTCAGGACGTGATGCAAAACTATGGTGATTTCCGTGCAGGACAAGCACAGACTTCCGCTGTTTCCAACTACGAGAAGAAGCATGGACTGAAAGACGGTAAACCAATCGAGAATCCAGAAGAAAAGAAAGACGAAAAAAAGGATGATGTCCCTTCTTGGGCACAAGCTTTGATTGATTCCAACAAAACTCTTTCTGAAAAACTTGCCGGTTACGAACAGGAGCGCGCACAAGCACAGCGTAATGCGCAGGTTTCTGCAAAGGCAAAGGAATATGGCATTCCCGAAACACTTGTACCCATGTTGAACATTCCGAGCGATGCGGACTTAGACACTTACATGAAGGACGCAAAACAGACGTTTGTCAATGCAGGACTACAAAGTGTACTTCCCGACACTGGAGACCCGAAGCCGAATGATGATATTGATTCGTTGGTGGCTTCCATAGATAAGGGAACAAAAGAATTTGTTGAACAAGCTAAAAAATAGTTTATGTCAGGAAAAATTAAATGGAATGAAGATATGCCACCCATTGAACATGAAGTGTGCGATGAAAGTACCATTTATCGCTTGAATGATGGCGGTATGGACTTGGATAAATCCAATCTTCCGTCACAAGGATGGTTGCCCGAACTTGCACCGCTCTATCGCGACAAGGTTGAGAGAAAAGCTCGTGTTTGCCTTCGTGTGAAAGTTTTGGAGAAAGCCGAAACGACAGGTGCGACAATAAAAATCAAAAAGAATAAGTTTTGCCAGTTCGTCAAAGCCGGAATATTTTTGTCCGACGGAACGAATGTCATCACAGTCAAGAGTGTAGATACCTCTAATGAGGAGTATGATGTAATTACTGCATCGAAAAATTTAACGGCTGCTATCGAGGCAGGAACAGTCCTTCCCGAAGCAAAAGGGGCAAGTGATGCAAAAGCCAAATATACAGCAAACTTCGCTTCTTTTGGTTGGCGCAAGATGGATGATGAGGATACGATAGCTTTTGTAGGTCGTGTGTTCGGCATTGAAGAAGATAACCTTTACATTCCTTTCACAGAGGAAGATAAGGTGTCTTTGGGTGACAGATTCATGTTTATTTAACGAAAGGAGGTCTAAATGTTACTAACGATTGATATGCTTCTCGGGAGTTCCCGAATTATGAAGTCGGTAATTGACCGTACCATCGTTTCCATGCTTGACATGGATAAAGTCTTTTGGAAGGACTACCTTGTATATGACAAGGCAAATCCTGATGGTACGTTTAAAACCTATATGGGAACTGTTGTCGGTGTCATTGCCGGTACGGTTATTGACCGGTATGCAAACAAGCCTTTGAGAAAGCGTCATGCGCTGTCTAAAGGTTATGGCGAAGTGACTTGCTTGGGTGACGCGTACCAAATGGATAATACCCGTTTGGAACGTTTGCAAATTCTTATTGACGAGTTCAACGAGGCACGTTCGGCAGAAGCACGAGATATTAAGCTGAATGAAATCGTCAATTTCTTGGTTGATGATGTCCGCCAGTGCTTGTTGGCTCCGATGAAACGCTTCGACTTGATGCTGGGAAGTTTGCGCTTTACCGGCAAATGCAAGGTTGATGGCAAGGAAAACAAGAAGGGTGTTTCTATTGCGGATATTACTTTGCCTATCTATACGAAGAAAGCCACTTCAGGTGATAAGAATAATATCATCACTTGGATGAATACAGAGTTTGTAGATAAACTCCGTACTAAAGGTTATGCGTTCGCGATTGCTGAGATGAACCGCAACACGTTCAACAAGCGTATTGCCGCTTCTACGGAGTTCTTGGGCAAATACACGATGAAATTCGGTGATATGGAGTTTAATTCGGGTAATATGGTGACTACCGAAATGGTAAACCGTTATTTGGGTGCCGTTGATATTCCGTTCCGAATCCGAATCAAGGAAGAATGGATTCAAACGTCAGAGGATGAAATGGTAAATGCCGTTCCTGACGATAAGATTTCATTCCTCCCTGCTATTGACCCACGCAAGAAGTTGGGAACAATGAAGTGGAAACGTCCTTATGAAATGATTGACCGCATTCCGGGTAGAACTTATACCGAAGCGGAGGACGGAAAGATGTTTATTTCATCCTACCGCAACTCGGAAGGTCGTTTTATGGAATATGGAATGGAAGCGATTCCGAATATTGAGATTCCTAACAAGATGGCGATTGCCGATTTGAGTGCATTAGGATAATGAAAGTATCTGACTACATAAAGCAGACCTTCAGGGACTTTGGCGTTGCTTTGAGCGATGCCAATCTCCTTACAATCCTTTTGCCCACGAAGATAAGCGGGGAGGATGAGGTAAACGAAGACAATATCCAACCGATTTCGGTAGGTATGACAAAGTTTATCCCTACCCTTTTACTTCGTGGTAGTTCCAAGTCCGTATCGGAAAACGGGCACTCCAAATCGCAATCATGGGACATTCAAGGTATCAAAGATTACTATTTCCTGATGTGCAAGCGATATGGATTGAAAGATGAACTGAATACGGACAAACCTAAAGTAATTTTCTTATAAAATGTTAGACGAAGCACCTCACATATTAGTGGTAAGGACGGTGACACCACCGGATAATGATGAGTACGGGCGATCGATATCTGGTACTGGCGGTGAATCGTGGGATGAACTGGCCGAATGCTTTTGCCATGACAATTCCCAACAGCAGGAAGTGTCGGTAAACGGCAAACTGTGGGTTTATTCCTACCATGTGGTATATGAGGGAAAGAAACTGGCATTAGACACAAAGGTAAGATGTTTGAATAAGGAAACAAAAGAGGTTGTAGGAGAAGGCAAGGTAATCAAGAATGCCGAGTGCTATTCTGAAGAACTGAAAGGACGTTGTGATATTTGGATATGATAGTGACGGGTGACATATACAAAATACTCTATGAGAAAATTCAAGAGTTTGGAATAAAAACTATTTATAACAGTTGGAATCCCATTAAATCTGAATTGAAAGAGGAATCTATCGTCATAGTAACTTCCACACCGATTGAACCAGATGTATACTGGGAAAAGGCATTTGTACATGTTAACATCTGTATTCCTGATTATCTGGAATACGTGAATATAACAAGACTCAATGAAGTAGAAAGACTGGCGGCTTCTTGGATAAAAGATACTCCAGTAGGGATATTTGACGGAACTCGTTATAGACTGTCCAAATCGTCACTCGGCATTGAAAGGGATGATGCATTGAAATGTAGTTATGTAAATTTGAAAATTTTATTTGAAATATTAAATGTAATGTGATATGGCAGGAAGAAAAGTTTCAGCAATAAAAATTAAGGACTTACGTTATATGGATGTTCTTTCCGCAGCTCCATCTTTATCAGGAGTGGCTGCACAATTCAAATCAGCTAAAAAGATAGATAACTCCCATCAGGGAACATTCACTTATGAGGAGGATGAACCAACAATCAATAGCTATAAGAATGAGTTGAATGGTAAAATTTACCGTTCTGATGTAGAACCCGGTGATAAGAGAATCAATTTTACCATTGGGCAATATGATTTTGAAACTAAATCGGAACTACAAGGCGGGTTGGCAGGAGATTCCGGAAAATCCTGGTCTAGCGGTGATGCGACAGAACAACGTTATAAAGCTGTTTTTGCTTTGACGGAGGACAACGTTTTGATTGTATTTCCAAAAGCTAATATTATCGGCCGTAATTCTTCAACGGACAATGCTATCGGTATTGCTGTATCCGCTATTCCACAAGAAATAAGCGGTGATATAAAAGACGAATATTGGTTTGATGCGGAAGAACTCGAATTATATGCCGAATGAACTACTGTTACAGTTACACCTACACCTTCCGATGCAACCATAAAATTGGACGGTGATACAGTTAAGTCAAAGCGGGTGAACGCTGGAGCTACTGTACACTATGAAGTATCGAAAGAGGGGTACACAACACAATCCGGTGATATAAAGACATTATCATCGGATGCAGGTAAAGTAGTTAATAAAGAAATAACGCTAGTTACAGCTTCTAGTCTTTCTTCCAAATTGTAATATTAAGAGGGTAAGGCTTATATATAAGAGCTTTATCCTCTTTTATATAAAAAATAAGTATACATGAATAAAGGTGCTAAAAATATAGCTAATGCCATCATAGACTTGGATTTTAAAACTGTGGTGGTAAACAATAAGGCATATACTGTCTATCCTCCAACTATAGAGAAATTATCCGGAGCAATATCTTTCTTGTCGGAAGTCCGTGATGCGGATACATTTAAAGACGTCCTTTTGACACTTGGCGATGCCGATAAGTATGCCAATGCCCTATCCTGGTTTATAACAGGAAATGAATCTTTGTATCAAGAATTGAAACAAGGTTCTTATAAAGAGGTTGTAGATGCTCTTGAAACTTGTATATCAATGATTGATATAGAGCTTTTTCAGAAAGCTGTCAGCTTGGCGAAGAACGTAGGTCTGCTGGCAGCGAAACAGAAATAGCGGGGAATAATACGTTCTTGGGGCAAATAGCTTCTTTTATGGAAAACTTGCATTTAACGTATGAAGAAGTTGTTTATAAGATTCCCTATCGCAATTTGGTTTTAATGCAAAAGGACAAGTTGCATGCGGTTTATGGTGATAAAGTTGAAACTGTTTCGGCAAGGAGCATGTTAGGAAGGAAAAATGCAGTTAAAAGGTGACATATCGGGATTGGACAAGTTGGAGCGGCAACTAGAGGAAAAGTATATAGGCCGTTTAGCGGAAGCAGGTGAAAAAGCTTGCCAGATAGCTATTACAGGAGGGTGGTATCAAAACATAACGGGCAATCTGCGCAGTTCTATCGGATATGTGATTGGTTATAACGGTAAAGTTATCAAAGAAGGCGGATTCCATAAGATAAAAGGTCGTGGAGAAAATTACCAGCATGTAGTTTTCACGACGAGATCGGGGAAGCATGTTGACTTTTGGGCCAAGGGAAAATATGGAGACGGTTCGGAAGGAAGCAGGAAAGGATTGGAGTTTGCGCGGTCTTTTATTATGGGGAAACAAGGTTATTCTTTCGTCCTTGTAGCCGGTATGGAATATGCTTCCTATGTAAATTCCAAAGGATATAACGTAATTGATACAGCAGAAATAGAGCTAAGAAAAATCGTAGGGTAATATGGCAGGAATTATTGTGGACGTTTCGTCCGATATTCAGAAACTCCAAAAGTTAAAAATGGAGATAGAGGATGTCAAAAAAGCACTAAAGCAAATCAATGTGAAAGTTGACATTGATATTGCCAAAGGGATGGAAGCTCAGTTGAAATCCCTTATGGGGCAATATGATGCTTTGGTAAGAAAGGTGTCGGAAGCTGAGGGGAAAATAATGGTTTCTACCAAACGGATAAACGATGCTTCGGAAAAGATTATCAAGGCGCAGGAGCAGCTTTCAAAAGCGGCAGGTATGAATCCGCAATTTGGTAGTGGTAATGTAAAAACAACTGCGAATAATGCGGAAACAGCAAGCGTGCAGGCACAGGCTAAGGCGTATGATGAACTGGCGGCAGAAATTGACGCAGTTATGGGAACGCGTATGCAAAACATCAAACGCTTAATCGAAGAACAGAATGCTATCCGTCTGATAAACGAAGAGATAAAGAATCTGACTAAATATCAGTCAGGCAATTCCTCTTTGACTACGGCTCAACAAAAACGGTTGGAACAACTCAACAATTCTCTGTTAACTCATAAGGCTGCATTGTCGGAAGTTCGTCAAACGTTGATGAACAATGTGAAAATGGATAATGTCGCGGCCACTTCAATGAACGGGCTTTCACAGTCATTGTCACGCATGAAGATTGCTTATCGTGAACTGACGGAAGAAGAAAGGAAATCACCTTTCGGAAAGGAATTACTTGCATCTATTAATCAGGCAGACGCAAAAATAAAGGAGTTGGATGCCACGATAGGAAATCACCAACGCAATGTAGGGAACTATGCTTCGGGATGGAACGGGCTTAATATGTCTGTACAGCAGATAGTACGTGAACTTCCGGCGGCAACAATGGGACTTAACATGTTCTTTCTTGCTATATCGAACAATCTTCCCATCTTGACCGATAATATAAAGCGTGCAAAAATCTCCAACGAGGAATTAAAGAAGTCCGGACAGAAAGGAGTACCGGTATGGAAGCAGCTTGTTTCGTCTTTGTTTAGTTGGCAAACAGCTATGATGGTTGGGATAACTGTGCTTTCAATGTATGGTAAGGAAATTGTGGAATGGACTAGTAATTTGTTTAAGTCCAAAGATGCAATATTGTCTACGGAAGAAGCAATGGAGAAAGTAAATGAATCCTTGGAGAAAAATAACGGAAGTTATGGTAGTAATATTCTTTCGGTCAAGAAACTTTCATCTGAATGGAAAAAGTTGTCTTCTCAAAAAGAACAATTGCAATGGATAAATGATAATAAAACAGAATTTGATAAGCTTGGTATCTCTATAAATGGAGTAAAAGACGCAGAGAATGCTTTTGTCAAAAATACAAGCGCTATCATAGAGGCTTTTAAGTTAAGGGCTAAAGCCACAGCTGCTCAAAAATTAGCGGCAGATGAATATGAAAAAGCATTAGTGAAAAGAAATGAAGCAGAAACAAAACAAAATAAATTAGAAGAAGAAGGCCCAACTGCAGTTGATAGACTTAAAGCCGCTATATATGGTAGGCGTAAAATAGTACCTGGCGCACAAGGAACTATAGGAGCCACAGTTACAGACTACGAACAATCTGTTCGAGATAATATAAAATCACTAAATAGTGAGGCAGATGCCGCAGAGAAAGTTGGTGATGCTTACTTTGATTTAGCAGCAGGGTACGAAAAAGCGGCAAAATCAGAATTGGATAAATCTGGTATTGAAGAATCTCATAAAAAAGTGAATGACAATACGAATAAGATAACTAATCAGCAATCACGTATTGTTGAAATCGAAAGAAAGAATGCCACAGACCGCATCCGCCAACAGGAAGATTTGGAGAATAAAGTGGCCCAATCCCGGATAGATGCCATGGATGAAGGCTTTGAGAAAGAGAAAGCCCAAATGGAACTCAACCATAAAAAAGAGTTGCAGGAGATTGGCCGACAGCGGCAGGATTACATCAATGCCATCATACAAATGGAAAAGGAGGCTTTTGATGCCAAGGAGAAGTTGAAAGCGTCCAAGGACAAGAACTATAAGACAAAGGCATTTGATTCTTCCACCGTAAGTGTTGATACATCCGCGTTCGACATTATGGGAAAGGAAACGAGGGAAAGGCAGAAAATGGAAATAGCGGATTTTTATAAGGATTCCCTTTCTGAATATCAGGACTATGTCACGAAGTACAATGCCACGAGGGAAAAGTTTGCCAAGGAAAGGGAAAAATATAAGAATGCCGGTGTTTCCGGTGCCCAGTTGAAAGAAATAGATTATCAGGAAGAGGAAACGTTAAAAGCCATTGACAATGAGTTTGCCGCCCGTGAGGAAAGTTTTAATTCATGGGCTGACAACGTAATTGACTTGTCACTTGAAAAACTCCGTGAATTGCTTAATCAGGCATATCAGGAGATGATGAACATGGAAATCAGTGACCCGGACAATCCTGATTTGGCACGCAAGAGGGCAGAAGTGGATACGCTAAGAAAATCCTTGGAAAAGAAAGAGATTGAAAAAGAGGTATCTCCAGGAAAGTCCACAAAGGATTGGGACAAGCTGTATAAAGTTCTTACCGATGTGAACGATGTATTCGAGGAGATAGGAGATACTGTAGGGGGAACATTCGGTGAAATCATCTCTTTGGCCGGAGGCATCGCGTCTTCTTCCTTACAAGCGGTGGGTGCCATAAAGGCGATAAATGCGGAAATGTCGGCTCTGGATAAAGCATCCGCAGTACTGGCCGCCATAAGTGCAGGAATGAAAATCATATCAGGTATAGGCAGCTTCTTCAAGGAAAAGTTCGGTGCCGACTACTCGGAATATGAAGCCTTGAAATCCCAATATGATACCCTGATAGACATTTGGGACCAACTCATAGACAAGAAAATGGAGTATATTGACATTGATTACGGCATCGAGGCGCAGAAAGCCGCCGACGAAGCTGCAAGGCTTGTCAATGTACAGATAGAGCGTCAACGGCAACTCATCAAACAGTTGGCTTCAAGCGGAAGTAGTGCCGGTTCCCATTCTCTTGGATACCGTATAAATGACCGTCTTACCGCAGAAGATTACGAACGCATATCCGGCCTCGTTGGAGAGAAGATAACGGCTGAATACCAATTGTGGGACTTGTCTTCCGAACAGATGGAGAAGCTATTGACGGATGAAAGGCTTGTGTCCGTATTGGGTGAGGTGAACGGCGAGTTCATCGACTACATCCAGAACATAGCGGATTATGGGGAGCAGTTGGAAGAAATCGCCCAAAAGGAAAAAGAGGCATTGACCGGAATCGGCCTTGACGAGTTCAAAAGCGGATATGTGGATTTGCTGTCCGACTTGGATTCAACAAACGAAGAATTTGCCGACAACTTCGAGAAATATTTGCAGAAAGCCATATTTTCTTCGCTTATAGCCAACAAGTATAAAGACGAAATAGAAAGCCTGTATAACCAATGGGCGGCAGATTCAGAAAGTGGTGGCAAGCTTACTCCGGAGGAAGCTGAAAGGCTACGGCAAGAACAGAAAGAACTTGCTGAAAAGTTGCTTGCCGAACGGGAACAGCTCATGAACGATTTCGGATGGGAAACGTCAGGTGGTACTTCTGCGCAACAAGCCAGTAACGCGGTCAATGTACAGGCATCCCAAGAAAGCGTGGATGAGACCAACGGAAGGCTCACGGCCATTCAGGAAACGGGATACCGTATCGAGAACGCCAACCAACAGCAGGCCATTGCCATAACTGAACTTAAAGGCTCTATTTCTGGATTGTTGTCTAAAATGGGCGGCATGTACAATATTTCCGACGAGACCCGTACAATTTTGGCCAATTCTTATTTGGAACTTCAACAAATCAGAGAGAATACAGGTGAAATAGTCAAGCCAATCAAACAGATGCAAAAGGATATGGAAGAAGTAAAACGAAACACATCAAGATTATGAAAGGAGAATTACTAATTAACGGAAAAGATGCTTGGACAACATGGGGTGTATGTATGGGAGAAGGATTCATTGATTCAATAGATGCACCTGTACCAATGAAAGACTACATTGAGAATGAAAGCCGGTTGGAGCATGGCAAGCGCGTGATAACAGATAATGCCAAATTAGATTCCCGCGAATTGACATTGTCATTTACCATTACGGGTACCACAGAAATTGATTATAGGACAAAGAAAAAAGCATTCCTGACAGAATTGGGTAAAGGGGTCGTGGCCATCAAAGTCCCGGCACTAGGAAGTGAAGTTTATAACTTGGTCTACTTGGGTAAAAATATATCTTATGGGTTAAGCCTTAACAGGTGTTTCGGAAAATTTTCAGCCAAATTTGAGGAACCCAACCCGGCAAATCGAGGAGATTTGTGACAATGGCCCGATTGTTGCAAAATCGGTTATCCAATATAATGTAGCATGAGCAATATTCATTACTTTTGGGTATATGATAGAAATAAAGGATAACAACGAGGTATTAGTTTTGTCCACACCGATAGGTGTAGGAAGCAAGCGAAAATTTGAGTTGATGAAAGATGACTATATCACGCTCAAATTTTCCTTGCTTTATCCCGTCCGGTTCAAACTTGGATGTCATACAGAGTGCGAATTTGGCCGCTTTGAAATCATAGAAGAACAGAAGCCGTCTTTCAACAATTCCACGGGCGGTTATGACTATGAGTTGAAGATGGAAGCCTCTTACATGAAGTGGAAGAACAAGGTTTTCAAGTACACCCCTGAAACGGGAGGCAATGAGGCGGCATGGGATTTGACGGCGCAACTTTCATACCATCTTGACATCTTCCTGCGCAACCTGAAAGCATGGGGATTCCAATTTAACGGTGAGGACTATGAATATGAGATAGACAATGACGTGAACGTGGACGCCTTGGTCATGCACTATTCCAACACCAACCTCATAGATGCGCTTACCGCCCTTGCGGAAGCCGCAAACTGCGAATGGTGGATTGAGGGCAAGAAAATCCGTTTCGGACGTTGTGAGAATGGGGAAGCTGTGGAAATAATCCTTGGCGAAGAGGCAGAAACCATGAGCCTGTCCAAGAGCAGCGGTGAATATTTCACGCGCATATACGCATTCGGCTCCACGCAGAACATATCATCCCGGTACCGGAAGAAACTGGAGTTCACCATAGACACACTTGACCGTTCTGGAAATAAAAGTGATTTCAAAGATAGCAATAAACCTGTAAACCCGTCTTTTTTCAGGAAAGACCTCATAAAACACCATTCTTATGAAAAACAGATGGACGGTGTAGGCACGGTGTCTGCAAGCTTGGCCACTCCGGACATTAAAGAATATGAGTTGTATGACAATCTTACCATAAATGTCATGCAACTGTACAAATCCCGTTATGTCATTGATTTGTCTTCAATGGTGTTCAGTTATGACTTTTCGTCATTCCCCAATGCCGTATTGGAGGTAAAAGTGGAAATCGTGGCATCCGAAAATGACACAAGCACAGTTTTGTCAGAATCAAGCTATACCGTTGACAATTCAAACAAGACGCTGAAACTGTCCAAGGAAAGTTTTGAAAGTCCCTACGGATTGATACGCAAACTGTATTTACGAATTACATATTCTTGTACTTCCCCATTAGTTACGTATATTCCATATACTCTTGTCGGGGACTGCATATTGAGTTCGGTGTATGGGTATGTGGAAACAGACGTGCATTATGTTGATGAAGATGGTGAGAACCACAAAATAGGAGTGACCATCAACCGCAACGCCATGCCCTATACAGACGAGCATGCCACTTTATTATATGAAATCACGTCAAACGACAAACTATATATAGGTGCCAAATTCACGATTGACGGACTTGTAAAAGGGAATGTCCCCCTCGGCTATTTCGATTCCGACGTTGACGGCCTTACGGTAAACGGGGTTGTACAACGCAGGCTGATGCTTCCTGAAGGCACACCGTATATAGACGTATACCCCGACATGTCACCAGACGAAGTGATAGAGGGCATCGTGACTTTCGATTACGTCTATCCACGCAAGGTGCTTTCCATATCTTCGGTCGAAGAAGAAATGATTGATGTCACGGAAGGCGAGGAAAAGAAACCCACAGGAATGAAAGTACCGGTGTATACCATCAAGACCACCGGGCTTGTGGGGTTCGACAATTCCTATGTGATTTCAGAGAAACTTACGATCACCTTCCAAACCGGAAAGCTTGCCGGACTTACATTCGGCCTTACGTTCCTTCCGGAAAAGAGTGACAATACGTCCACATGCTTTGAAATAGTTGCCAACGAGAACTACGGGGGCCGTTTGCCGGATACGGTAATGAAACCAGAGGCCGGGAATGAATTTGTCATGGCCGGATACGACACGGAATATGTTTTTGAGAACCTTGTCACAGAAGCGGAAGAGGAACTGAAATCTGAAGCAGAGAAGTATGCCGAGAAAATCAGGAACAACATCGGAACCGTGTCGGCCAAACTCATGTCAGACTGGTCAAAGGCACGTAATGAGGCACAGGAAACACCTTGTCCTTTCGATGTAGGCCAGAAGGTAACGGTCAACAACCCCTCATTCTTCCCAAGCCCCCGTACTATGCGTGTGCTTGGCTATGAACTTGCACTTGACATTCCATGGGATTCTCCTGTGTATACCATCGGTGAAAGTGCCTCCTATTCCCGTCTTGGCGCACTTGAAGACAAGATAGATTCCATCAAACTGAACGGAAGCCGTTACTTTTCTGGAAAGGTTAGCTCTTCAACATCAGGTACAAATGTGTATTTGATAAAGAAGGACGATGAAACCGAGCCGTCGGATACAAACGCCTATTCTTCGCTAAGGACAGACAAGGAGATAAAAGAAGGGATAAAAAAGAACAACAAAGAATTGGCCAAGAAGTTCCTTTCAAAGTTAAACGATGATACCGCTTCGGGCATCATTACTTTCCTCCAAGGGCTGATAATCGGTAATTTTTCATCCGGCGAATCCGGCGGCCAGATCTCTTCCGACGGGGCGGCGGAACTGGCCTCGCTTCTGCTGAGGGGGGCATTGGAAATTGGGAAGTATTCCGCAGGGAAATCGGGCGCGAAGATTGGCGCGGACGGGGCTGCGGAACTGCTTAATGTTTTGGTGCGTGAATTAGTGACAGCCAACGGGATACAGTCGCCGGGATTCTCGACAGGGGCATTGGGCACGGGGCTGTGCCTGAAAATGGACGAGAACGGGGATTCCTATATTGAGGTTGACCGCATGCTTGTGCGCAAGGTGGCCGAGTTCATCAAGCTTGTGATTCAGGAAATCAAGCACGTGGGAGGACAGATTATCCTGACGCCTGCCTCCATGTCGTGCGTGAATGTGGAAGACAAGGGGGATTATTACCGCTGCCATTTCACGGCCACGGACGGTGAGAAGACGGTTGAGAACCAGTTTGTCGTGGGTGACTTTGCCCGTGCGCAGACGTTCAACGTGAAGGAGGGCGTGAACGAGAACGTGAAGAACACTTACTACTGGCGTCTGGTGACGGGCGTGGGTGACGATTACATCGACCTCTCGAAGACGGACTGCGACGCGGGCAGCACGGTTCCTGCCGCCGGTGACGAAATCGTGCAGTTGGGGAACCGGAATGACGCGGCACGTCAGGCGGCCATCATCCTTGCGGCTTACGGGAACGACGCGCCTTACATCAAGATGTACCGTGGCATCAACTCTTACAAGTTGGACGGGAAGGAGTTTGTCTCGTTCTCGCGCAAGGAAGTGAACATCATCGCGGACGTGTTCAAATGGTCAAGCGGTGAATCCGTGAAGGACTACATTGACGGTTCGGTGGGAGAAGTCCAGGACAAGGTGGACGAAGTGAGCGGCAAGGTGGAGGACGCGGTGGAGCGTCTGGCGGAGCAGCAGAATTACATCGCCGCCCTACAGCAGACCTCCGAGGACTTGCAGGACCAGATTGACGGCGCGATTGAAAGCTACTTTGAAAAAACCGACCCGACGACCTCCAACTACCCGGCGAACGAGTGGACCACCGAAGAACAGAAACAGTCACATTCAAACGACACCTATACCAACATCAGCACGGGCAAGAGTTGGAAGTGGGTAAAAGACGGCAGCACGTGGAAATGGAAAGCCATCGCGGACACGGCCACGGAAAAGGCTTTGGCCGCAGCGGCCAAGGCACAGGACACGGCTGACGGCAAACGCAGGGTGTTCGTCAGCCAACCCACCACGGGGCAGGCTTACGACGTGGGCGACCTTTGGGTGAACGCGACTTACGGGGAGACGTACAAGAACGACTTGCTGCGTTGCAAGACCTCCAAGAAAGAGAATGAGGCTTTCTCCATCTCGCATTGGGAGCTTGCCTCACGCTATACGGACGACACTAAGGCCAACGAGGCCAAGACTGCCGCAGACAATGCGGCCAAGGCCGCGAAAAACGCCCAGGCCGATGCCAACGAGGCGAACTCCATGCTTTCGGACATCGCCAACGACAACAAGCTTACGGCGCAGGAGAAACAGCAGGCCAAGAAGGAATGGGACGTGATAGTTTCCGAGAAGCCGAAAAACGACGCTTCGGCTGACAAGTTCGGAGTATCCAAGACAGCCTACGGCTCTGCATACACGGCTTTGAGCACGTATGTCACACCCCTGTTGTCAGATTTAAGCTCCACGAGCAACATCACGGGTACGGAGTTCAGGGCGAAGTTCAAGGCTTACTATGACGCGCGCACGGACTTGCTGAATGCCATATCGGCAAAGGCAAAGGAACTGGCCGACAACGCGCAAGAGGCGGCTGACGCGGCGGCGGAGAACGCCTCGCAGGCCATAGAGGACGCGGCTTCGGCGAAGAATGCCGCCGACAAGGCACAGGCGGACGTGGATGCCGAGAAGGAGCGCATGGACGATTGGGCGGCCGACGGCAAGTTCTCCCCTTCCGAAAAGAAGCAGTTGAAGGAGGAACTCGCCCGCATCGACGGGGACAAGACGCAGGTCGCGGACGGTTACACGAAGTACGGGCTTGGCACTCCCACGGCTTATAACACGGCTTACACGAACTACCGGAAGGCCATCAACGGCGTGGTGTCCTCTTCTTCCGAGACCGTGGCCATCCCTTCGGACTTCGCCACGAAGCGCACGGCGTACTATACGCAGAAGAGTGCCGCCCTGACGGCCATTTCGGACGCGGCGAAGGCGTATGCGGACAAGGTGGTGGCGGGGATTGAAGTCGGGGGACGGAATATCCTCATGGAGACCAACCAAGGGAAGAAGAGGTGGTACGCAAACACGAATGAGGGGGAGACGCTTTTCACCATTTCCGAGTGGGTTGACGAGGGGGTAAAAGGTGTGAAGTTGGAACTTACCAAAAAACCATCCTCATGGAGTATCATTTATTACAATTTGAATGGCACATTGGATTTGCTTGAACCCAATACCACCTACATGCTGAGCTTTGATGTATTGTCCAATATATCAAATACATTATCAGCCACAATAATGGGCTCCAATGCTACGGGAAAACTTACCAATAGTCCTTCATTCAGTTTTGAGGCCAACAAGAGGAAACACGTCGTGTTAAAGCTTGTAACAAACGACCTGTCGGAAAAAGGTTCGCAAGTGTTGTACTTTTCTTATAATAAAGTAAGTTACATCTGTTTCAAGAACCTGAAACTCGAAAAAGGGAATGTTGCCACCGCGTGGACACCCGCCATCGAGGACGTGAACGGCATGATAGAGGATGCGCAAAAGGCGGCTGATGACGCAGCGGAAGCGGCCAAGAAGGCGCAGACGGATGCCACGAATGCCAACAAGGAACTGACGAACATCAAGAGCGACAACCTCATATCCCCCATCGAAAAGACAGCCCTGAAACAGCAGCAGGCGGACATCCGTTCGGAATACGGCGAGATTACGGCCAACGCGGCGCGTTATTCGGTATCGACTACGGCATACAAGGCGGCATACGACAAGGCTTCGGCCGCGCTTACGAAATATACGGCTTCTTCACCGGAATATATCACGGTGGGGAGCGACTACGCGAACATATCAGCCTACTACGATGCGCGGAAGACCATACTCGATGCCATTGCCGCTGCGGCGAAGAAAGCTGCGGACGATGCGACGAACAAGGCGAACCAGGCGGTTGAGGACGCGGCGCGTGCGGGGCATTACCTGTTGGACTTGGACAACGATTCGGGCCAGGTGGCTTGTGACGCTGACGGTAATGTGACGGGTGGCTACCCTACCACGAACGCGAAGGTGTGGTATGGCACGGAGGTGGACACGGGATGGACGTTCAAGGGTACGTTCAGCGGTTGCACGGGCAGCGTGGGCGCGTCTTCGGGCGCGGTGACGGTCACGGGGATGAGCAAGGATGACGCTTCCGTGACGGTCACGGCCACGAAGAGCGGGAAGCCGGAACTTTCGGCAGTGTTCACCGTCGTGAAGGTACGGTCGGGACGTGACGGAACAGACGGAACGAACGGAGTTGGCATCAAGTCCATAACCAACAAGTATGCCGTATCGGCATCGAACACCACCGCACCGACATCGTGGAGCGACACGGTTCCGACAATGACCACAACGAACCGTTACCTGTGGAATTATGAAATTGTCACCTATACCAACGGCACGACAAGCGAGACCAAGAAGAGGGTCATAGGTGCATACGGGAATACTGGCAACACGGGAGCGACGGGGGCGACGGGTGTGGGTATCAAGTCCATTACGGAATATTATTTAGCCTCTTCGGCTTCGAGCGGAGTGACAACTTCAACGTCAGGTTGGACGACTTCGGTACAGACCACCTCGTCTTCCAAGAAGTATCTTTGGAACTATGAGGTGGTGACTTACACCAATGACACGAAATATACGAGCAGCCCGGTGATTATCGGTACTTATGGGGATAAGGGTGATACTGGTCCACAGGGTGTACAAGGTCCAAAGGGTGCTGACGGGACGCCCCGCTATACTTGGATTCGCTATGCGGACAATGCGTCCGGTTCAGGCATAAGCAACTCGCCTACGGGAAAAACTTATATCGGGTTTGCTTATAACAAGACCACCGCCACGGAAAGCAACACCCCTTCGGATTATACATGGTCACTTATCAAAGGCGAAAAGGGCGACACGGGCGTTCCGGGGGCAAAAGGGGCTGACGGGAAGACCACTTATACATGGATTAAGTATTCCGATAACTCGACGGGCAGCGGGATGTATGACACTCCCAAATCCACGACACAGTACATCGGCATAGCAGTAAACAAGACTACGGCCACGGAAAGCAATACTCCATCGGATTACACGTGGTCTAAGTTCAAAGGTGACGACGGTGCGGATGGGAAAGGCATCAAGAGTACCGCCGTGACTTACCAAGCGAGCACTTCGGGGACTACGCCTCCCACGGGTACATGGAGCGCGTCCGTCCCGTCCGTGGCTGCCAACCAGTACCTTTGGACGCGCACGGTAATCACCTATACGGACAATGCCACATCCACTTCGTACAGTGTGGGCAAGATGGGTGCCAACGGGGCAAAGGGAGACAAGGGGGATACGGGACCGGCAGGTGCTGACGGTGACGGTATCGTTTCGGTATCGAATACTTACCAAGTAGGCAGTTCGGGCACGACGGCTCCGACGGGAAGTTGGAGCGCAACTGTCCCTTCACCACAGAAAGGCAAATACCTTTGGACGAAAACGGTGACGACATACAAGAAGAGCGACCCTACTACGGTGTACTCCGTGAGCTATTACGGCACGGACGGTACGGCGGCCAAGTACGTGAGGGTGGCCGGTGACCAAGTGTTTGTATATGCCAACAATTTTTCAGGGAATCCCACTCCTACCTCCATTACGCTGACGGCCACCCTCACGGGTACATCCGGCTACCAGTGGAGCTATAAACAGGCGGGGCAGACTTCTTTCACGAACATATCGGGAGCCACGTCGCAGACTTACTCCCTTGCGCATAACAATTCAGCGGTATGGGGCAGCGCGAAGTCTGTGACCATACGTTGTACCTCGGGTGGTGTATATGACGAGATGACGATAGCCAAGGTTTCTTCGGGTACCAACGGTACGAATGGCAAGGACGGCACGAACGGTACGAACGGAAAGGACGGTGCCGCCGGTAAGAACGGTGCGGATGCCTACACCATAATTCTGGGCAACGAATCGCATGCCTTCCAAGGGACGACGAGCGCGGCCATCGCCGCGTCCACGAAATGCGAGGTTATCGCATATAAAGGTGCCACAAGGGTGGCGGCAACGATTGGTACTATAACCGGAGCACCATCGGGAATGTCCACGAGCATTTCAAGCAACGGAACCACATCGGCCTCGTTCACGGTGTCCGTCACTTCTTCGTTGACTACCGGGCAGGGAGTGCTTACCGTGCCCATTACCGTGGACGGGAAGTCCTTCACGAAGAATTTCTCTTTTTCCGTGGCTTTCAAGGGTAACACTGGCGCGACGGGAGCGGCAGGGAAAGGTGTCAAGAGCATCGTTGAGCAGTATTATCTGTCCACTTCCAATACGGCACAGTCGGGCGGCTCATGGGTGACCGCTCCTCCTGCATGGGCGAACGGCAAGTACATGTGGACGCGTTCCGTGATAACCTATACCGATAATAGCAGCACCACTACAAGCCCGGTGTGCGTTACGGGGGCCAAGGGCGCGACGGGCGACAAGGGGGCGACGGGTGCAACCGGGGCGCAGGGTGCAACCGGGGCGGCAGGAAAGGGCGTTTCCTCGGTCGATGTGCTTTACTACCTCTCCACTTCTGCTACTTCTTTGTCTGGTGGGAGTTGGTCAACGACAGCTCCTGCATGGGTAAACGGGAAGTACATGTGGAGCAAAACGAAGGTAACCTATACCGATGGCAGCTCCAAGGAAACAAATCCCGTGTGCATAACGGGGGCGAAAGGTGATACGGGTGCAACGGGTGCCAAGGGCGACAAGGGACAGCAAGGGAACCCGGGTGCCGATGCCGTGTTCTATTCCATAGAGCCTTCCGCGACCATCGTGAAGAAGTCATACAAAGAGGACGGCAGCACCATCACCATATCCCCCGCGTCCGTGACATGCAAAAAGTACAAACATGTGGGCAACGCCCAAAGCGAGACCACGGAGAAGACGTTGAAATACCAACGTGTGGGCCAGGACAGTTCGATACAGAATTACACGGGAGCCGTAGCCGTCACACAGTCCACCAAGGAGATTGTGTTCCAACTTTATGACGGGAGCACCCTCATGGGCGGTTGTACACAAAGGGTTCCGGTCATCGAAGATGCCGGGGCGCTTAAGGAATATTTTGACGTTAAATTAGAAGCGACAAATAAAAAGTTTGAACAGACATACATAAAGAATGAGACATTCAAAGATTTCAAGACTGATACTGAAACAACCTTAAGAACTCATTCATCCCAAATCAGCCAACAAGCCACGTTAATAAGCCAACGTGTAGAAAAAACTTCATTTGACAATTACAAGACAAGTGTGTCAAATGAGTTCTCTGAGGTGAAACAGACCGCCAGTGACATCACTACCACGGTGAGCGGCCTTAACGGCAAGGTTTCGACGTTGGAGCAGACGACGAGCAAGATTTCCTTGAAGGTGAGCAGCATCTGGCCGGACAACCTTTTCCCTGACGGCAGTTTTGAATACGGTGGGCTTTCCAATCAGAACCTGTCAAATTGCACTGTTTCGATAGACGGTTCCTCACATATACATGGCAGTAAAAGTTTGAAAATACAGTGTAAAACGGGGAACTCATGGGTATATTTAGGCCGTGCACAGGTACCTGTTGTTGACGGGAAATTATATACCATAGTCATGTGGATACGAGCCACATCCTCTTTCACAGAAAGCGGTGGTGCTACAGGGGCTTACTTTTCAACAAACAACCAGCTTGAACTTGCGGGCTTCACTGCATTTCAACCTGCATTTACTTCGGCATGGACAAGGAAAACATACAAGGTGACAGCACCAAGCGGTAGTAAGTTCCTTGTACTCCGGCTTGGCACGGCGGGACAGACAACAAACCGCACGTTGTACTTTGACGGGATAATGGTGTTTGAGGGTGATTTGACTGGAGATCCTCCCACCTCATTCATTGAAGGCAAACGTGACGGGGAACTTGCCACGGGAATAGACGTGGTGAACAAAAAAATCACCGTGACGGGCGACCAGTTTGTCATACGTAACAATGCCGGGGATGTAACGGCAAGCGTGGACGCAGACGGGGTGCTGAAAATAGGAAGCGGTGAGTTCTCGGGATACATGAAGACCGTTCCGCAAATAGACCCCAACAATAACAGCGTCATGGTGACGAGGGACGTATTGAAGAAGGGTGGCTTCTTCTGTTTCCCCACAAGGGACGGAAGTTCGCGTGGAACTGTGACATTGCCCACATCCGGGGACTACTTGGGGACGCACCTCTACATATACAGCGGGAGCAGCGTGCAAACGTCTGGAGCTAAAATTTCCTACAACGGGGTGGAAAACTACACCTCGCTTGTCGTGAGCACCTCTTGCACGTACGTGGAACTCGTGGCCGTGCCAAACTCTGTGGACGCGGCAAGATGGCATGCCTACCAGACAGGACAAAGCAGCACGCTTCCTGACATCGTGTGGCTCTTGCTCGTGCCTGGCGGTGCAAAATATACATCGTCAAACAATGTGCTGACCATAAGCAGGGCATGATTGAGGGAACATCCAGTGGAAAGAAATACGCTAAATTCAAATAACATTATTCATTAATTAAAAAAAAGTATTATGGAGATTAAGAAAAACAGCACGAGAGTGATTTACAACGGAGAGGCCACGACGGCAAATGCCAAGTACAACATCGAGTATGAGACGGACGGAAAGGAACTGGTACGCGTGAACGCCTCGGTGAACAAGGTGGAGGAAGTGGAGTTTCCCATGGAGGACGGCATGCGGAAAGGCGTGCAGGAAACGAACGTGGGGTACATCTATTACGAGAACGGCTCTTACACGATGTCGAGCTTCCCGGAGAGCGACGAGCTTCCGAAGTACGTGTCGGATGCCATACAGATAGTGAAACAGATAAAGGAAGATGCTTCTGCCTGACTATTGAAACAACGGGTATAAGGCAGCGATGCCTGCCTTACCTGTTTTTCAGGTGGCTTGTCTTGTGGTACCGGGGGCTTTGGCATTAATTATAAAAAATCATTGTAATGGAAAAAGTGATTATTGATTTTATAGAAAATCACATGATGAACCACATCATACTGATAGCATTATGCGTGGCGGCCACGATAGGCGCAATGGCCGTGGATTTGGTCTCTGGGGTACAAAAGGCCAAACAACGCGGCGAGGCGCGGACTTCCACGGGGTACAAGAAGACGGCCACGAAGGCAAAGAAGTACTTCACGCCTTTCCTGACGTTGTGCTTCATCGACATCCTGTGCTGCGTGGTGGTTCCCATACCGGTGTTCTCGATGTTGTGGACGGCTTACTGCATTTTCTGCGAGTTCGTGTCGGTAAGGGAGAAATCATGGCAGAAGGAGGAACTCCGGAAGGCGGAGAAGACGATGAGGGTAATCATCGACAACAAGGACGAGATAGCCAAGATGGCGGCAGAGCTTCTGTTTCAAAGGGAACATGATAATAATACAGTAAAGAAGGAGGAAAAGTGACATGGCACTCAGGAATTTGAATTTCACCCTACAGGGTGACAGGTATGTGGCGGAAGAGACGGTGAACGCGGACTATGCTCTCCATCTGGAACGGAAGGAAGGCGGCGGGTTTTACATCTCGCAGCGGAGTTCGGACGAGGGGACGTTCGTGCCGTGCATCCTGCCGAACACGTTGTACAATCCCGGACAGTTCATAGACTGGTGCTTCGGACACGGCGTTTATCCGATGCACATCAGGATTGAAAGCATGACGGAAGTGACGAAGGCCACTATCAGGGAGGCGGAATGATGGAGAGGATGAACTATTCACGGTTGAACATGGCGGGGTTGGGAACGACCCGCGCCAATTCTTCCGGCATCATAGGGCGCGGGGACCCGTATGAGCTTGTCGGCAACGCCCTGCTCTTGGAGGAAGGCAAGGCTTGGCTTTGGGCTGACGGAAGCCCCGTTATGATGGCGGAGGTGACAAGAAGGACAGTAAGGAAACAATTAAGACACAAGTAGTCATGGCAGTAGAAGGAAAGACGATATTACAGACCCCGGAACGCACGGAGCTGACGGGGAAAGAGGGCATCCCGTTCCAGGAGGGTGAGCGGAACGGGCATGTGCTGTTGGAGAGAATCAATGAGTATGTGAGTGGAAACGTAGTTTACATTTTACCGGGAGCTTTAGAAACGACAAAAGATTGGTCTACAACAGACGTGGAATCTATTGTAGGGAATTGGGATGAGTTTGTGGAAGCCGTAAATCATAAAGTCGTAATTGCAAAAGTTTCAATTGGATATGATGGGATTATAGCATATATTCCTGCAGGAATCGTCAAGCTTGATGGATTTATTGGATTTTATATAAATGCAGGCAATGGCATTTTTGTATACTCAATATCATCAGATAGAATATCCCTTGAAACTTTAGTAGTTGTCCCCAATGTCATAAACAACCTGAATTCTGATAATGAAGAAAGTGCTCTTTCGGCCGCACAGGGTAAAGTGTTGAATGACAAGATTGCGGAAATCTCAAATCCGGCCTCTGCGGACAAGGACGGTTTGATGTCGAAGGAGGACAAGAAAACGTTTGACAGCATCCGATTCAGCGAAAATGAGAATAGTATTTGGTTTAATGGGAAGAAGTATGGTGCATACAAGCTTAATTACAAATTGTATGAATTATCAGGAGGAAGCTTAAATCAAAGTGACATTATTAATGCACTTGATGGATTCACCCAAGAACATTGGGACTTAGTGAGTGAAGGCGGTATTGGATATATTGTATCTCCTAGTGAAGGTATTGCTTCCACAACACTATGCTCTCTGAGAGCCTGGGTAGATTCAAGTTATAAGTATCTGTCCATAGTTATATACGGGGTAGAAGGTATCATGTATTTATTGTTTGATTATAACAATAGTAGCAGTACATATGAGGGGACAGTAGTTCTTGATAGGTCATATATAGGTAGAGATGAAATAGTTAACAACCTTACTTCCACTAATACTGATAATCCACTTTCAGCAGCGATGGGAAAAGAACTAAATGATAAAATTGAGTCCATAAAATCGGAAATTTCTGCATTAAGGGATGAAATAGAAGCACTTAAGGGAAGCGGGGCATGAAAACGGGGAGGCACGCCGCCTCCCCCTGTTAAACTTAAATATAATACCATGAAAAACATATTAGTTCTTCGGGCGTCCCTCACGGGAGGCGATGGCAAAGTTAAACAAAAAAATGTAGATATGAAAGCGAGCAACACATTGATTGAGGCGATAAAGAGGTTCGAGGGTTTCCGGGGCACGGCTTACAAGTGCCCGGCGGGCGTGTGGACGATAGGCTACGGACATACGGTTGGCGTGAAGCGTGGCGACAAGATGACGGAGGGCGAGGCGGAACGGCAGCTCAGGCGTGACTTGGCAGAATATGAGGCATTTGTGGACAAATTAGGCGTGACGGAGCGTCAGAACAAGTTCGACGCATTGGTGGACTTCGCGTACAACCTTGGGTGCGACGCGTTGGCCGGTTCCACACTTTTGAAAAAAATACGGGCTTGCGCCCCGGATGCGGAGGTGCGTGCGGAGTTCATGAGGTGGGTGTATGCCACGGTGGCCGGGAAGAAGCGGAAGCTTGACGGACTGGTGAAGCGGAGGAAATGGGAGGCTGACAGGTTCTTCAATATCGCATAGCCATGGGAACGAGTGAGGAGTATTGGCCGATGCTTGACGACGGGGGCTGTAACAGCCCTTCTGACGGCCATGCGGATGGGGGCGACGGGAAGGGCTTGCCGCCTTGGTTGGTCTTCCTGATGTTGGCTTTGGGTGCCTGGATGTTGGCACGTGCGTTGGCGATGTGAATGAATGATTATTAACCCGGTGGCGGGGAAGCGGTCTTTGACTTGGTGGGATTGTCTATTTTGATAATATTATAATCATAATTCGCAGATGATAGGACAAAAAGACTATCAAGGTTTTTATGTTATATAACATATATACGTGCAAATAAGACTTACGTATCGAAATTATTATTATCTTTGTAGAATGAAACAAATTATACCTATACCAAACGTACCAAGAGATGACAGGATTGGAAGTGTGTTTAATCACTTGTTCAAAGTCATATATGCTACAAGATTGTCTCATGATGACGTAGTATGGGATTTCAGTGACACAACTTTTTTTCACCCCTTTTTCCTTGCTCCATTTGCTATTTATAAAAGTTTGTGTGGGAAGAACATAGAATGTCGGAATATGCCATCTTATTTAAGTTCATATTTGGATTCTATATATTTTCATACTTTTCTTGACATAAAGGATGATTCGGATTTGCAGAAGTCACTTCAATCTTATTCGGAAAAGTCGTATATACCAATATGTCGTTTTTCTCTAAAAAATAAGAATATAGACAGAATGCAATCTTTGGTGCAGGCAACGATAGAAAAACAGAACAAACTTGATTCATCGCTAAAGTCGGCTATTTCTTATATGTTGAGTGAGTTGATATGTAATATAAGTGAGCATTCGGAAAGTGAGTTTGGTTATCTATATTCTCAGAGGAAGGGTGATGCACTTAATATATGTATTGCTGATGCAGGTGTTACGGTGTATGGAAGTTATCTTCGGGCGAAAAAATATTTGGAAAAAATATCAGGTAATGAAGCGGAAGCTTTAAGAATTGCCAATGAGGGTTTTTCCACAAAAGACCTTCCGAATGCGGAAAACAGGGGGTTTGGCTTATCCACCACGAAGCGCATGATTGTAGATGGTCTTGGAGGCTCTTTCTTTATGTTGTCCGGTGGTGCATTTCATCGTCACAATAAGGATGGAATACAATACATAAAACTTCCAGAATATATTTCTTGGGATGGAACAGTGTTATTGATACGGATTCCTTTGACCGTTCCTTCCGATTTTAATTATTATAAGTATATTATTTATTAAAAGTGAGAATTATGGAAAATGTAATTAATGTATTTGACATTTTAGGTACAGAAGTACGTTCTCGCTCAAATGCGGAACGTATAAGGGATAAGATGCTCCTTGGTTCTGTGAATATTATTAATCTGCGTGGAATAGAATTTTTATCACGTTCTTTTGCAGATGAGTTATATAATATCATAAATGAGTATTCCGGAACGAAAATTTCGAATGCTATCGGAGCTGTAAATAATATGCTTGAGATTGTAAAATCAAGCCGTCAGCAGAAACGGGTAAGGCGAAATGAAAATTCAGACATTAAGGAATTTGATGATGTAGATAGTTTCTTGACGTATGTAGATACGTTTTGATTTTTATAAAGATTGAATAAAAATCGGCAATCCCACACAAACAAGTCGGGGTTGCCGATTTTTCGTTGCCACAAAAAGAAGTAGGAATGAATAGATTTTTTAAAGTGTTTTGGCCTTGGCTGATGGTGCCGGTGTTCTGGCTCGTGGTGGGGCTGTCGTTGTTTGCCATGTGCGGATGTGCGAGGGTGCAGTACGTGCCGGTGGAGACGGTGAGGATAGACAGCGTGCATGGTGCGCGGTGGTCTGTGGACAGTGTTTACCTGAAGGATTCGATTCACGTGGAATTGAGGACGGAGAGGGACACGGTGTATAGGACGGAATACAAGTACCGGACGCACTGGAGGGAGCGCGTGGTGAGGGACACGTTGGTGTCGGTGAGGACGGACAGCGTTGGCGTGCCTTATCCTGTGGAGCGGAAGCTTTCGAGGTGGGAGGAAACGAAGCTGCACTAT